>NZ_JBAEAP010000483.1:0-3911 GCF_056205495.1 Psychrobacillus sp.
ATTATTGATTAAATTTTTAATAGAGAATAATATTACAATTCAATTATTTATATGAATTCAATAAATGAAAGAGAAATTTCTTTTTCATTATTTCGAGTAAACCCTTAATTGGTTTTTAAAGAACTGGTGATATGCTATCAAATTGACTTGCTTCTGCACGTCTCGTGCCAGATAGCTCTATCAAAAAAACACCTCTAAATACGTTCTATTCATATTTTCCATTAAAATTTCGGTTATTATTAGTCGCATTAACTAAGTGCAACTTAGAAAATAGTATTATTTTACTATTTTCATAGTTGAGAGTTTTACTTAAATTTGCTTGGGTATTTTTTAAAATGTAATTAGTAAAATTTAAGGAGGTATCTATCTTATGTTTTTTAACAAAAAAGAATTAAGTTTCCATGCGGTACCGGATAAGCCAGATCCAGTATTAGCAAAACACTTACAAGAAATTATTGGTGGTCAATTTGGAGAGATGAGTGTTGCCATGCAATACCTATTCCAAGGATGGAATACTAGAGGAAATGAAAGATATAAAGATTTGCTAATGGATACAGGTACGGAAGAGTTGGGACATATTGAAATGATTGCTACAATGGTAGCTAGATTATTAGAAGGTGCACCAGTTACAGAGCAAGAAAAAGGCGCTGCAAATCCACTTATTGGTGCGATAATGGGTGGGATGAGCCCTAAGGATGTATTAGTAGAGGGTATGAATCCTCAGCATGCAATTGTATCAGGATTAGGTGCAATGCCAGTTAACTCAGTAGGTGTCCCTTGGAATGCAGGCTATATAGTTGCAAGTGGTAACTTGTTAGCAGATATGCGTCATAATGTAATGGCCGAGTCTCAAGGACGTCTTCAAGTTGCACGTCTTTATGGTATGACTGACGATAAAGGAGTTAAGGATATGCTGTCCTTCCTGTTAGCTCGAGATACTATGCATCAAAATCAATGGTTGGCAGCAATTAAAGATTTAGAAGCAACTGAAGGCGGAGTTATTTGTCCAACTACTGTTCCACCGGAATGGGAAGCAACCGAATTCTCTCACACGCTTTATAATCATTCAGAAGGAGAAGACAGTGCAGAATTACCATGGTTAAAAGGAAATGCTCCAGATGGACACCCTTTCTCGTATGACCAAGGGAAAGCATTTGGTGAAAAGCCTGTCTTAAGCCCAGCTCCTCCTTCCTTACACAATACATTACCAGCAGAACACTTGAAATAATAATAAACGGACTATAAACAAAATTGGTACATCCAAGCTTGTTTATAGTCCGTTTTTTTATTAATGTTTTTGATAGAAGGTTTATAAACTGTATTATTCTTTTCCACATTCAATACAGCGGTGATCTGAATCCCCATCGCCATACATTCGCAGCTCCTTTTCCAAGCCACAGATTATACATTTATTAAAAAAAATTTGTGGTAATATACCTGACTCTGCTAAGGGCACCCATTCGTTTTCATACAGTTTTTTTGTCATCCCATAATCAATTAATATTAAATTGCCTTTATCATCTAATCCGTAATTTCCGCTATCCAAAAAATCAAAACCATCTAACTTTGAATCAATAAGATGAATTGCATCCTTCAGGTCATCTGTTAAACGACTATCATGGATAAGATTAATTTCATACGAACACCCATTTTCCAATGGTAAAGGTTTAAAATAAGGTTGTATCAGTATTTGTTCATCTAAATACGTAACCTTTGCTACGTGTTCTGCTAAGCCCTCTTTCTCCAAGAAATCATACATATATTGCTCGTTTAACCCTTGTTTATATCCTATTGGATGTAGAAATCTTTTAATCACTATATCATTATATATTTATATACTTTGCGAGTAGAACCAATACCAATAAAATTATCCTCCACACATAGCTCTATGTATTTATCTTTAATTTTCATCTATTCTACCTGTCCTTAAGGTTAGTAAATCATTTACTTCTTCTTTTATATACTCTTTAAATGCTACTAAATTTTCCCTCTTAAACTGTAAATCAGAACTCTCCCCTGTATACATGTCTATCGCAAGATTCACTAGCTGGCTTTGCTTTTCAGGTAAAAATGTTAATCCCCACTTACCAGCCTCCATTTTAGAGAAAATAGTACCACTCGTTAAATAACGGTATACTCTTAACATATTTAGTACGCAATAAACTGGTTTTTTCTCTATGTTACTCAAACAGTCTCTATAGTCTTCCAAAATTGAATCGATATAATCAGTCATAGGAATATTCGGGAATACATGCTCTATTGATTCACCTCTTAGACATATTCCTTTGTAGTTAATGATAGTGATATGGGCAGCCAAATCAGCATCTCTTTTCTCATCTATAAGCCATTTCTTTCTATTGTCTTCGTATCTTTCTCTCCAGTACTCACTATAATGATAATCATAGGCTGATGGATGCTCCCATTTTTCCAGCTGGCTTCTATTCATAAAACTAATTTCTATTGGGAAAGGTTTTTTAGACGATTTTAAGAAAAACTCGGTTAATGTTAATTTTTCGTGTAATGACAAGGCTTTTTCTGTTACTACCAATAAATCTATGTCACTACTTAACGGATTGAACCCTCCTAAAGCTAGAGACCCGTGTAAATAAAAACCGACACTATTATCACCTATCACCGTCTCAATTTCGTCTATTAATTGAAAAGTAAATTCTTTAACTTGATCTGTAGCGTCATCCCACTTCATCGATTAGCTACCTCTTTCAATGGCATAAATTCCTCTGGGTTCAATTCCTTTGCCTCAATTACTATGGCAGTTAAAAAAGCATCTGTCATCGTTTCGTGTCCCTCTCCTTTTTCCCAGAATACTGCATCTCCAGCTCTTACTTGTGTCTTCGTTTGTTCTTTACCGGTTACCCAGCCCTCTCCATTAACAATTAATAATAGCTGGGGCATAACGGCCTTATGAAATCCGATAACACCATTCTCCTCCAAATGCATACAGCCTATTACGGCCTCACTTCCTAATTTAGTTACTTTAGACATGATGAAATTCGAATTGTAATGATTGATTTTCTGTCCAACCTGTTGATCAAAACGGAATATTTTCATTTTGGCACTCCTCCATAACTACTTTAATTCCATTCTAAAGACAAATTTCCCTTCCTATTTAACATAATAAAACCCTTTGAAGTTTTGTATTACCTTCAAAGGGTTTATTAGACTCGATTCAATTCCATTTATTAAAAACAAAACTCATTAGTTCCTTTTAAGTGAATTCATTCAAGATATTTTTAATAGTTCTTTGTCTCTTCTACCATGCAGTAAGTAATAAATAGGAATACAAATTAGTATCAAAAAGACCATGGAAAGAAAAATAGGACGATAACCGCTATACGGTACTACAAAGCCTAATAGGAATGGACCTACTCCTAATCCAATATCATATAAAATGAAATAAGTTGATGTAGCAAGACCAAATCGATGTGGTGGAGTTACCTTCACTGCTACACTTTGAGCAATTGAATTAAAGTTACCATAACCGATCCCAATAAGTGCTGCTGCAAGTAAAAGCATCCACCCAGCAGTTGCCTGGCTGAATAAAAACATACCGATAGCAAACAAAACTAAACAAGGATACGTTACAATATTAGCTCCTTTAGTATCCATCAGCTTTCCTGTAAAAGGACGAGAAAAAATAACGACTATAGCATAAATTAAAAAGAAATAACTTGCTGCAGATACTAGATTTATCTCATCCGCATAGAAGGATAAAAAGGACATGACACCAGAATAGCTAAATCCTATTAGAAGTGCCACAAAAGAGATAGGTATAGCTCTAGGCTCTATAAATTTCGATATAAATGAGCTTTTTTCCATATCTTGATTTGGAGCTTTTGGTAATGGCACATCTATTTTTACAATCGCGTAGATGACTAAGCACACAACCGAAA
>NZ_JBAEAP010000484.1:0-2965 GCF_056205495.1 Psychrobacillus sp.
TAACATAGCCAAATAAAAAAAGTCTCAGAAATTTATATTTCTGAGACTTTTGAAATTTCTAGGGAGTCACATCATATTGTCACAGGAGCAAAAAACTCCTGGTAGAGCTCTCGAAGGATTTTGTTTTCATTGCTTTGATGAACGCCAAAGGAAAGGCTGACCTCTGAAGATCCTTGGTTAATCATTTCAATGTTAGCTCCAGTTCGAGCGATTGCTGTGGCAGCTCTAGCTGCTAGGCCGGTGCTATTGTTCATGCCTTCTCCAACAACTACAATCATGGAGAACTCATGTCGGAAATGGGCATCTTCTGCGTGTAATTCCTCCTTAACCCTCTTTACTATTCTGTCCTCTTTTTCGGGTGTTAGCTGGTGGCTTCGAAAAATCACAGATATATCATCTAAGCCTGAAGGAGTATGCTCGTAAGAAATTTGTTCTTCCTCTAAAATTTGTAGCAGCTTACGACCAAATCCGATTTCTCGGTTCATCAAATACTTACTTACGTATAGGATCGAAAACCCATTATCTGCTGAAATACCAGTTATAGGTCGACGGTTCACTTTTCTAGATGAAACAATCTTGGTGCCAGGTGCAGAGGGGTTATTCGTGTTTTTAATGCAAACGGGTATTTTAGCCTTATATACTGGCATTAATGCCTCGTCGTGGAATACAGAGAAACCGGCATACGACAGCTCGCGCATTTCGCGGTATGTGATTTCCTCGATTTCCACAGGACAGTTAACTACTTTCGGATTTGCACAAAAAACCGAATCCACGTCGGTAAAGTTTTCGTAAAGCTCAGCTTGAACAGAGGCTGCTAATATGGATCCGGTTATATCTGATCCACCTCTATCAAAAGTACGTAGTAAGCCTTTTTTTGTATAACCAAAAAATCCAGGGAAAACAATCACTTCACTAGTGTTTTTTAGACTCGTATGGAGGTTGTTATAAGCTTCTGGGAGTGCCATCGCCCGTTCGGGTAAGTCATTTATTAACAGACCTGCTGACTTAGGACACATGTATCTAGCTGGAATTCCGATGCTTGTGAAATAAGTAGAAATAAGCTTCGCATTATTATCCTCGCCGCTCGCTTTTAAGGAATCCATAAATAAACTATGATTTTCTTGATTCATAGATAGCCTTGATCGTAAATCCTCTTCAATTACATCACAAATGAGTAAATCTAAGTCCAGGCCTAGAGCAATTTCCTTATATCGATTTAACACAGCATCAAGGCTAGGCTCTATATTTTCACCAAGTAAGGCAGCGTTGCCTAGGTTTATTAATAAGTCGGTCACTTTTTTATCTTGTTCAAAACGTTTGCCAGGTGCAGAAACGACTACGTATTTTCTTTTAGTATTAGCCTTTACGATTTCTGCAACCTTTTTAATTTGTTCTGCGCTCGCTACTGATGTTCCTCCAAATTTACTTACGATCATCTCATCAAATCCTTACTATTTTCGATTAATTGTATTTATGGAAAAAACAAATGATTTTATACAGTGTACAAATATTAATCATATTCGTCAATACGTAAGATAATATTTATTAAAAAATATTTCATATAAGTGTATGATTATGAGATTAATTATATTATTGTTCGTAATTAGGTTAATTAATTTAAAGAAACAACAGATTGTCCATCTTGAATCATTTTATATACGAATAATAAATATTTTTAATTTTTTAAAATAGCATAATATCAACGTTTATATACGATGTAATAAAATGATAGCGTTTTCAAGTTTTCAAACTATATTGACAACTAAAAATATCCTGCGTATGATAGGGATAATTCAATAAGTGATAAACGATTTTGACAGAGATAAGCTTTACATTTTGTAAATCTACAGAGAGCTGATGGTTGGTGCAAATCAGTGGTTTCGTATGTGAGGTAGCACTCTTGAATCGGTGGGCTGAAGTCAGTAGGCTCATCCGTGAATGCGCGTTAAGCATAACTTAAGAGGCTGCAGTATGTTTGCAGTAAATTTGGGTGGTACCGCGTGAGTTATTTTAGCTCTTCGCCCCTTACATTAATGTAGGGGACGAAGGGCTTTTTTGTTTTTCCAAAATAAGGAGGAGATTTGTATGCTTCAAGATCAAACCATTTTACGTATTCCAGGACCAAGTCCAATTCCACCGAGTGTGCAACGAGCGATGAATCAATCAATGATTGGTCATAGAGGAAAAGAAACCTCAGATATGCTTAAGCGTATTACCCCTGGGTTGAAGAAAGTGTTTGGTACAGACCAAGAGGTTGCCATTATTGCTGGGAGTGGGACTGCAGGTTTAGAAACGGCAGTTGTGAATGTCGTAAAGCCAGGGGAAGAAGTGCTTGTTGTAGTAACAGGTGCGTTTGGAGATCGTTTCACTAAGATTTGTGAGGCCTATCATATTAAAACACACGTATTAAGTACTGAATGGGGCAAGGCATTAGATCCACAAGAAGTTAAGGCATTTCTAGTAAAGCATCCACAAGTAAAAGCAGTATTTTCTACTTATTGTGAGACATCCACTGGAGTTTTAAATCCAATTGATCAGCTCGCTTTAGCCGTACAAGAGGTGTCAGAGGCTTTGATCGTAGTAGATGGAGTTTCATGTGTGGCAGGAGTAGAAACAAAAATGGATGAGTGGGGAATCGATGTAATGGTCACTGGTTCTCAAAAGGCATTCATGCTTCCTGCAGGTTTAACATTTGTCGCTGCTAGTGCAAAAGCTTGGAAAGTAATTGAAGAAAACGATCAGCCTAGATTTTATTTGAATCTAAAAAAATATAGAGATAATTTACTAAAAGATACTACGCCGTTTACTCCAGCCTTATCATTATTATTTGGACTTGAGCAGGTGCTGAAATTATTGGAGACAGAAGGTCTTGAAAACGTATATGCTCGCCATGAACTAATGAAAAATATGACTCGTGCAGCATTTAAAGCACTAGACATTCCATTACTGACAACGGATGAGGATG
>NZ_JBAEAP010000485.1:0-12648 GCF_056205495.1 Psychrobacillus sp.
ATACTTGGTATTTTAATCCCAACTCTATACTTCATAATTATGTATAGAAGTGATAAGTCAACGGAAGATGAAAAGTCTCGTTTACTTGCTTACATTCCACTTTTCGTAGCAGCTATGATGTTCTGGGCAATTCAAGAGCAAGGTTCTAACATTTTAGCTCAATATGCAGATGAGCGTGTAGATCTAACTCTTGGGTCATTTGAAATTTCACCTGCGTGGTTCCAATCGTTGAATCCATTATTTATCATCGCCCTTGCTCCAGTCTTTGCGTGGCTATGGGTGAAACTTGGGAATAGACAACCGTCAACCCCTCGTAAATTTGCATATGGGTTATTCTTTGCGGGTCTGTCCTTTGTCGTAATGATTTTCCCTGCTTACTTTAATGGTACTGATACGTTAGCTAATCCTATGTGGCTTGTTCTAAGCTTTTTCTTAGTAGTACTTGGTGAGTTGCTTCTTTCACCAGTTGGTTTGTCTGCAACTACAAAGCTAGCTCCAGCTGCTTTTGCTGCACAAACGATGAGTTTATGGTTTATGACAAATGCTTCAGCACAAGCAATTAATGCGCAGGTTGTAAAATTGTACAAGCCAGAAACAGAAATTATGTACTTTGGAGTAATAGGTGCAATTGCAATAGGGTTAGGGGTAATTCTTTATCTAATGACACCGATCATCCAAAAATACATGCGTGGTATTCGTTAATTTGTAAAAAAAGTGAAACCTTTCAATAATTTGTTCGTATGTTAAGTGTGAAACAAAGAAGGGATGGGACTAACATGAAGAAATGGAAAATGCTATTAGCGGCTACTACGATGACTTTTGCATTAGCTGCTTGTAACGACACTGCTACGCCGGCTAATAAGGAAGTAAAAGAAACTACTGATATGACTTTGGAAGAAGTATATAACAAGTCAATGGAAGTATCTGAGGAACTGAAAAGTGTTTCTGCTAAAGTTAATCTACATTCAAATATGAATATACCAAGTGAAGAAACGAACGTAGAGCTTAAGGCTGACATGGACATGGACGTAGTTATTGAGCCAATGCAAATGTACCAAAAAGGAACAACTTCTATGAAAACAGAAGATGGTTCAATGGATGAGACTATGAAAGTAGAGTCATACATTAGCGGAACTGATTTTTATATTTACGAGGAAATAGGAGATCAGTGGATGAAGGCACCTGTAGAGGCAATGAGTGACATCATGGCTCAAACAAACTCAGCTGATCCTGCTAGCTCGCTAGCTGAACTTGAAGCCTATATTAAAGACTTTAAATTTGAGCAAGATGACAAAAATTATATTTTGACACTAGATGCATCAGGTGACAAATTTAATGAATTAGTACAAGCTCAAATAGATGAAACGCTTCAAAGCATGGCACAGGCTGGAGAAGATGTACAGTTAGATATAAATATAAATTCAATCAGCTATTTAATTAATATTGATAAAGAAACTTTCCAGCCTACTTTGGTTGATATTCATGTAAATATGGACATGGAAGTAGAAGGCGAATCTATTAATATGGATCAAAGTATGAAGACAGTTTTCTCTAACTTTAATGGGATAGAAAAAATTGAAATTCCTCAAGAAGTTATTGATAGTGCAGTAACTATATAAAAGTGAGCAGAGTCTGCCTATAATTGTTGGATAATTCAACAATTATAGGTGGGCTTTTTATATTTTCTTCAATCCATTTAGTTTTTTAGAAGTTTTCTTAATAAAGTAATGTTAGGAAACATCTAATTTAGGGAACACTAAAAAGGGAAAATTATTTTATAACAAGAAGGTTACCGTGCTAACCTCTTTGACTTGGCTTATGTAAGGAGGCAATATCAATGTATGACTGTATTATTATCGGAGGCGGCCCCGCAGGCTTGGGTGCTAGTTTAACTTTAGGAAGAGCGCGAAGAAAAATTGCCTTATTCGACGATGGGACAAATCGTAACAGAGTAACACATGAATCACACGGCTTTATAACAAGAGATGGCATAAAACCACATGAATTCAAAGGGATAGGGCTAAGCGAATTAAAAAATTACCCGAATGTAAGTTACTTTAATAAGACCATTATTGAAGTAAGAAGAGAGAAAGAGGAAGGTAATTTTATCGTAAAAACAAGAGACAATAGTGAATATGTTTCCGAAAAATTATTGCTTGCAACAGGTATTCAAGAAGTGTTTCCGATTGAAAGTATTCGGAAGTTCTATGGAAAAAGCCTCTTTAGTTGTCCTTATTGTGATGGGTGGGAGTTACGGGATAAGCCACTTCTGATTCTAGCTGAAAAGGAAGAACACATCCTTCATATGGTTAAACTCATTTATAATTGGTCAAATGACCTGTTGGTGCTAACTAATGGAAATGACTTATCAGAGGAAGGTATGCGCGAGCTTGCCAAGCATAATATTGAAATAAAAAATGATCGAATAGAAGAACTTGTGGGTGAAGAGGGTTATCTCAAAGAGGTAAAGTTGGCGTCCGGTGAGATTATTAATAGAACTCTTGGATTTGTTGCTCCCACGTATTATCGCCCAAACTACTTTGCTGAGAAATTAGGTTGTGAAATAGATGAGAAAGGAAGGGTGATGACTGATCCACGTTGCCGCACAACACAAAAAAATGTATATGTTGCTGGAGAATCTAGGAAGCCTATACCTTCATCTCTTATGATTGCAGCTGCAGATGGAAATAAGGCGGCAGTCTCCATTAACACGGATTTGACGGAGGAACGATTCTAGTATTTTTATAAATGCATCTTTGACTCAATAAAATCTGTCTATTCTCCTACTCGATTACCCTTGAAAGCAGAGGTTGCTTAGAACCTCTGTCCCCTCTCTAAAGTTAGCTTATGAATCTATATTTTCTTTGTACTTGTAAGCTATCTGGCTTATAATTTTTATAACAAATAGGAGGGATTCTGTGAAAAAATGGTTTTATCCACTAGGACTTGTTACATTACTAGGGTTTATAATGCTGTTTTTGAATATAGCTAAAGATGAAGTAGTGTCGTTAGACCAAAAAATGGGCAACCTTCTTGAAGGTAATTCATTCATCACAGCATTTCACTATTTTGGTGATACAAAATTTATTTTACTTATTGCGTTATTAATTATTTTATTATTATGGATACGTTCTCATAATTATCGAGGCATGCTATTTGTTTTATTTACGGTTGGGGTAGGGAATGCCTTGAACCAGCTACTTAAAAGAGTGATCCAACGAGAACGTCCTGACGTCCCTTCCCAATTAGAAACTTTTAGTTTCCCCTCTGGTCATGCGATGGTTGGCCTGCTCTATTTGTTTACAATTGCTTATTTAGCTACTGAGCATCAGACTAATAGAAAAGTCACCGTAACCATTTGGTTGGGGGCCATATTCATGTCCATCATGATAGGACTTTCTCGAATAGCAGAATCTCGCCACTATTCATCCGATGTGTTTGCTGGATGGATGGTCGGGTATACATGGTTTGTATTGGTGGCTCTGTGGTACGAATATAGAAAGCGTAATAGAAAAAATAAAAATAATAGATTATAAATCCTTTCCGATTCGTGGAGAGGATTTTTTGTAAGGAGGAAAGAAAGTGTTTGAGATACCGAACCATTTAATGGATATATGCATAAAAAGAATAGAGGGATCACCGGTTGAAGGTTTTGTAAAAGGTAAAGGACCGAGAAAGCCTACTCTTATGCTAGTGGGAGAAGCACCCGGAGAGAACGAGGCTATACAAGGTCTCCCTTTTGTAGGTAGAGCAGGGGAGGAACTAAAAAAATCGTTAGCTAGTATAGGACTAACAAGAGAAGATGTGTATATGACAAGTGCTGTAAGAAGCCGTCCTTTCATATGGAAAGATAAAAAAGAAAGAAACGGCGAGACGGTAAAAAAGAAGTATAATCGCCCTCCTACTCAAAGTGAGATCATAGCCCATGCTCCAATTTTAGATTTTGAACTATTAAATATTTCTCCATTACTAATCGTTACGTTAGGAAATGTGGGATTACAACGCTTACTCGGAAAAAGTGCGACTGTTTCTAAATTACACGGTCAATTATTGCAAAGACCGGTTCAAATTTTAGAGTCTTTAAACTCCACCCAATATACTTGGTCTAGTGAAACCTATACAATTATTCCAACCTATCATCCTGCTTCAGTATTCTATCGTCCTTCCAACAGAGAATTTCTAGAAGAAGATTGGAAAACGATAGGAGATTACATTAAAAAGCAAAGATTTTGACACTTTCTTAGGTTGAAGAAAGTTGCTTAAAGGAAACTTTTTAAGTATAATAAGCTTAAATTAGAGAGAAAGAAGATGGGTCAATGGATGGAAATGTAGTTTTTGCATTATTACTTACTTTATTTGCTGGCCTAGCTACTGGAATAGGGAGCTTATTGTCTTTACTTACTACTAGAACAAACAAAAAGTTCCTATCTGTAGCACTTGGGTTTTCAGCTGGAGTGATGATTTATGTTTCCCTTGTAGAGATATTCGTTAAGGCCAAAGATTCATTAGTAGAAGAGCTAGGTTCTACTAATGGCTATTGGGTTACTTTAGCTGGTTTCTTCGGCGGGATGTTTTTCATCGCTTTAATAGATAGGTTGATTCCTTCACATGAAAATCCGCATGAAGTAAAAGGTGTTGAGGATATGAAACTCAAACCAGCGAATGCAGAAGATGCTCGTTTAATGAAAATGGGTATGTTTACTGCTCTTGCTATTGGTATTCATAATTTCCCAGAGGGGATTGCAACCTTTGCTTCAGCATTACAGGATCCTAACCTTGGTATAGCAATAGCTATTGCAGTAGCTATTCATAATATTCCAGAGGGGATTGCCGTAGCCGTTCCTATATTTTATGCTACTGGTAGTCGAATGAAAGCATTCAAACTTTCATTCCTATCCGGGCTAGCAGAACCAGTAGGTGCTTTAGTTGCCTTTCTAATATTGATGCCATTTTTAAATGGTGTAATGTTCGGGATAATTTTTGCGGCAGTTGCCGGTATTATGGTATTTATTTCGTTAGATGAGCTATTGCCTGCTGCGAAGAAGTATGATGAAACTCATTCTTCAATGTATGGGGTTGTAGCTGGGATGCTTGTGATGGCTTTAAGTTTAGTATTAATGGCATAAAAAAGGCAGTGAAGGTCTCCTCGTAAGGAGAGACTTTCACTGCTTTTTATATGAACAGAAAGGAGAATCCTATTTAGATAGAGGAAAGCTGTGGTGGCTGTTTTGATACCTCTTTGCTTGGTTTTTGCTTTAAAGAAACAATTCCTGTTTTATTGATAGAGGTTGGTACAAATTCAAAGCTAGGAAAAGAGTCTTTCATTTGAGAGATGAACTCCATCTCCTTTCCTTTTTGTACAAGAGACAACAGGGTAGGGCCAGCACCACTAATACAAGTACCGAAAGCACCTGCTTTTTTTGCTGCAATTTTTAGAGCTCTACTATGTGGGATCAGGTCTAAGCGATAAGGCTCATGAAACAAATCCTCTTCCATGTATATACCTGCCTGCTCAAAGGACTGAGAGAGGAAAGCAGCTACCAATAAATTTGCAGAAGCACTAGCCTGTGTCGCGATTGGTCGTGTGTAATGCTCGGGTAAGACATTTCTAGCTAGTTCTGTTTTAAGTTCAAATGAAGGAATAGCTAATACAAAACTAGCATTTATATGGTATGAATGAAAAACGTGAATTTCTCCATAATCAGTACTAGAAGATATAGTAAAGCCCCCAAAAATAGAGGCAGCGGCATTATCAGGATGTCCTTCTATCATTGTAGCTATTTTTAGCTTGTCATGAGCAGTCAGCTGAAGCTGTAGCAATTGATTGGCTACCTCAATTCCAGCAACTACAGCAGACGCACTACTTCCCATACCGCGGGCTAGAGGGATTTCGCTTTTTAATCTTAACGCACAAGCTGGTAGTTCCAGTCCTTGCATAGCTGCTGTTTTAGAAGCAGCCTGGACAATCAGATGATCAGCTGGGTCGGAGATGATTGGTAGATTCTCAGTCAAATTTTCGATAGAAAGCTGGGGGGCAAGTTCTACCTCAACCTCTAAATACTTGTCTAATGCAATACCTATTGAGTCAAAACCAGGACCTAAGTTTGCTGTGCTTGCAGGTATTGAAATAGTCCATGACATTATGCGAGCACCCCCTCTATAAATGCACTTAGTGCAGTTGCGTTACTTTCAATTTTATGTGGTGGTGCCACTTTTACATCAATTGCAGTTTGCGGATCCTTTAACCCATTTCCAGTTAAAATTGCAACGACCTTGCTGCCAGATTTTATCTTACCTTCCTTGACAGATCTTAAAACTCCAGCGAGGGATGCACAGGATGCAGGTTCAGCAAAGATACCCTCTCTACTAGCAATTAGCTTATATGCCGCAATCATTTCATCATCAGATACAGCCTCGATAAGTCCTCCTGATTCATCTCTTGCAGCAACGGCATATTCCCAGCTTGCTGGATTGCCGATTCGAATGGCTGTGGCAATTGTCTCAGGAAATTCTATAGGTTTCCCTTGAACTATAGCAGCAGCACCCTCTGCTTCAAAACCAAATATTTTGGGTAGTCCAGTTTTCTTTTTGTTGTTATATTCCTTAAACCCCTTCCAATAGGCTGTAATATTCCCGGCATTGCCAACTGGTATTGCTAAATAATCTGGAGCAGCTCCAAGTACATCGCAAATCTCGAAAGATGCAGTTTTTTGTCCTTCTATTCTATAAGGATTTACAGAGTTTACTAGAGTAATCGGGGAAGATTCACTAATAGTACGAACCATATCTAATGCCACATCAAAGTTACCTTCGATTTGAATAACTTCAGCTCCATACATATAAGCCTGAGCTAGTTTCCCAGCCGCGACCTTTCCCTCAGGTATGACAATTATTGCACGCATTCCGGCTCTTGCTGCATAGGCAGCCGCAGCCGCTGAAGTGTTACCAGTAGATGCACAAATAACTGCTTTGCTACCTTCCTCCTTCGCCTTAGCTACTGCAAATACCATTCCTCTATCTTTAAAGGATCCTGTTGGATTTGCTCCTTCTATTTTTGCGAATAACTCAATTCCTAATTC
This sequence comes from Psychrobacillus sp., assembly GCF_056205495.1. Classification (NCBI taxonomy): domain Bacteria; kingdom Bacillati; phylum Bacillota; class Bacilli; order Caryophanales; family Bacillaceae; genus Psychrobacillus; species Psychrobacillus sp. The sequence continues at coordinate 7,080 of NZ_JBAEAP010000485.1, forward strand.
TTCTGATAAATTTTCTAATTTAATAAGAGGGGTATTCCCCTCTAATAATGTAAGTTTAGGTGTATTTTCTGTAACAGGTAAGAATTCTTTATATTGTTCAATAAGTCCTTGCCAAGCCATGTAAATTTCCGCCCTTCTGTTCTTCTTAAAAAAACATTTGTATTTGTATAAAGGACATTTTACTCTAAATATTTCAAAAAAACAAGAAAAAATTTATATTGTAAGTTACCTAAACAATGAGTATACTAATCATGTAAACTAAAAACATTACAGGTGTAAAGACAGGGGAAAAAGATGACTACAATTAATGAAGAAAAAGTTAGTAAACAAAAGCCATTATCTAAAAATAAATTGCTTGGTATAGCAGGGCTAGCATGGATGTTCGATGCAATGGACGTCGGAATTCTATCTTTTGTTATCGCAGCATTAGCTACTGAGTGGGCACTAACCCCAAATGAAATGGGCTGGATTGGAAGTGTTAACTCCATTGGTATGGCAGTAGGTGCTCTAGTATTTGGAGTATTGGCCGATAAGGTTGGCAGAAAGAAAATATTTATGATAACGCTCATCTTGTTTTCCGTAGCAAGTGGTTTATCTGCTTTAACTACCACGTTATTTGCATTTTTAGCTCTACGCTTTCTTGTAGGTATGGGGCTTGGGGGAGAGTTGCCTGTTGCGTCTACTTTAGTATCAGAAAGTGTGGAGGCAAAGGAAAGAGGACGAGTAGTTGTCTTATTAGAAAGCTTCTGGGCAGCTGGTTGGATTATTTCCGCATTGATTGCTTACTTTATAATTCCTGACTATGGTTGGAGAATTGCGCTATTAATCACTGCGTTACCTGCATTTTATGCGATCTATTTACGTTTAAAGCTACCTGATTCTCCAAAATATGCTGAAAAAAATACTGAAACTAGATCTATCCTCCAAAATATGAAGGGTGTATGGGCAAAAAAGTATGCAAAAGCAACACTCATGTTATGGATTGTATGGTTTACTGTCGTGTTTTCTTATTACGGGATGTTTTTATGGCTACCGAGTGTGATGGTCATGAAAGGTTTCTCTCTTATCCAAAGCTTTGAGTATGTTCTAATTATGACCTTAGCTCAATTACCTGGTTATTTTTCTGCTGCCTGGCTAATTGAGAAAGCAGGACGTAAATTTGTACTTGTTACTTATCTGTTAGGGACTGCGGCAAGTGCTTTTGTATTTGGGTCTGCGGAAACTACAGCAGTTTTGATCGTATCTGGTATGCTGCTGTCCTTCTTTAACTTGGGAGCATGGGGAGCATTGTATGCATACTCACCAGAGCAATATCCAACTGTTATTCGTGCAACAGGATCAGGTATGGCTGCATCTGTAGGACGTATTGGTGGAATACTTGGCCCATTATTAGTAGGTTCTCTAGTGACTGCTGGGTATGAAATTGGATGGATCTTTGGTATCTTCTGTATTGCCATTATCATAGGGGTAATAGCAATTATATTTTTAGGAACGGAAACTAAACAAGTGGAACTAGAATAAGAAGGTAAAAAGCTGCTTCCTATGAGGCAGTTTTTTTATTGTTTAGGAAATTCTTCCTCGCTTTTCCCCATTTGCCTGTCGGGGCAGAGATAGGCGCTTACGCTTTTCTAGTTTGTCTCTTGGTTAAAACATAGTACAATGAAGTTATCTCATATAAAGGGGGATATAAAAAATGCCAAGCTCAAAACACAAAAAGATACTAATAATTGGTTCTAGTGGAGCAGGTAAATCTACTTTTTCAAAGCAGCTCGCTAAAAAATGGGATTTGCCATTGGTTCATTTAGATTCCCTCTATTGGAACGATGGGTGGATACCGGTTTCAAAAGATGAGTTCATAGAAAAGGTAAAAAAGAAGCTAGAAGAGGATCAATGGATTATAGATGGAAATTTCAACTCAACACTTGAGTGGAGAGTGAAGTATGCTGATTTAATTATATTTTTGGATTTCCGGCGAACACTCTGTACATATAGAGTATTAAAAAGGGTTTGGAAACACCATGGGAAAACTAGAGATGACATGGCTTCAGGCTGTAATGAGAAGTTGGATTGGGATTTTCTAAAGTTCGTCTGGAGCTTTCCAAGTAAAGTCAGGCCAAACATACTCAAGGTACTGTCTGAAGCGGGCAAGAGCAGGGACATATGCATATTAAGAAATCCTAAGGAACTAAACGTATTTTTAAATACTGCTCCACAGTAAAATGAAATATATTAGGGGTGTAAAAATGAAAGAAAAAATATTGAGTGACAGGCAAATAATCGAGTTAATACCTCCGAATGCAGATATCATTCTGCCTTTAACAAATGGAGAACCACATAAGCTTTTGGATATATTAGAAGAAAATGCTCATGACTTAACGAATGTAAAGGTGCATCAGCTGTTGGCATTAAAGCATCGTCCTTATATGGAAGGTGCCTATCCTGGAAAGTTAAAGCATGTTTCTTATTTTCTAAGTGGAGCAACGCGAAAGGCATTCCATCAAGGTCTTGTCGACTTAGTGCCAAATCACTTTCATGAGATGCCTAGAATTCTAAGGTCATCCACGAATCTTTCGATGGTTATGGCAGTTGCATCTCCTATGGATGAATTTGGGTACTTTTCCTTGGGGACACAGGCAGATATAGTGAGTGAGTTTATTGGAACAGTGCCATTCATATTAGAAGTGAATGAGCATATGCCAAGAACATTTGGTCAAAATCAGGTTCATATTAGTCAAATACTTGGTTATGTAGAAAATAATCGTCCTTTATTAGAAGATATGGCGCCTCCAATCGGAGATAAGGACATAAAAATTGCAGAGTATGTTACTGATATGATTGATAACGGAGATACGTTACAAATTGGAATAGGTTCCATTCCAAATGCCGTTGTAAGCCTACTAAAAAATCATAAGCATTTAGGAATCCACACGGAAATGTTTGTGGATGGAATTGTCGACTTAGTCGAGGCGGGTGCAATTGATGGTACACAGAAGTTTACGAACAGAGGAAAAATAGTAGCAACTTTTGCGCATGGATCCAAGAAGTTGTATGACTTTCTAAACAATAATCCATCCGTAGAATTTTTGCCGGTTAGCGTTGTAAATGACCCACGTGAAATTGCAAAGGAAGAACGAATTGTATCTATTAATGCAACTACTGAGGTAGATCTGTATGGACAATGCGCTTCTGAAACAGTTGCAGGTAAATATTATTCATCTTCAGGTGGACAAGCTGATTTTGCAAGGGGAGTAAGGTTCTCTAAAAAAGGAAAAGGCTTTGTATGTATGACATCAACCGCAAAAAATGACGAGATTTCTCGCATTAAGCTTTCCTTAACACCTGGATCTATAGTGACTACATCTAAAAATGACATTGATATGATTGTCACTGAATACGGCGTAGCTAGTATGTTCGGCAAGCCGATTTCCAAGCGGGCCGAGCAACTAATTTCGATTGCTCATCCAAAGTTCCGAGAAGAGCTAACATTTGAAGCGAAAAAGATGGGGCTTATTTTATAATGAAACCAATCGAGCCGACTTTTTTTCATCAACCAACATTAGAGCTTGCAAGGGATTTAATAGGGAAGTACATAATCCACGAGCATACTAGCGGTCTGCTAATTGGGAAAATTGTTGAGACGGAAGCATATATGGGGGCAGAGGATCGAGCAGCTCATAGCTTTGGTAATCGTAGAACGAAGCGAACAGAAGTAATGTTCGGGGAACCAGGACTAATTTATACGTATCAAATGCACACACATACATTGATTAATGTAGTTGCAGCTCCAATGGGTACTCCACAGGCTATTTTAATACGCGCTGTAGAGCCAATAGAAGGTTTGGAACAAATGAAAGTGAATAGACGTGAGCTTCCAATGAAGCAATGGACAAACGGTCCAGGAAAGCTGACGAAGGCAATGGCTATTACAATGGATTACTATGGGCATCATTGGAGTGAAAAACCTTTATATATGTCAGAGGGTGAGGTAGCTCCATCCATCTCTACTGGTCCTCGCATTGGGATAGAAAACAGTGGAGAAGCGGTTCATTATCCTTATCGCTTCTGGGAAACTGACAATCCATATGTATCGAAAATGCGATAGAACAACTAAAATACCGATTGATGGGTGCTCAAAAGTCCTCAAGGAATCTTAAGTTAATTTTGAAGCTAATAAACGAGGAAATAAGTAAAAAGTAAGAAGGCAGATCTGTTCTAAATCGAACAGAAAGTGCCTTCTTTTTTTGAACAGTTTTTTGTGCCATCTTACAGCTAGTTAGATGAATGAAATACAGTTTGTATAGATGTCTTTCAATTCTCTGACTCGATGACTCGACCCATATAGTATTCATCTACGTATTGTCCATTAATGAGCAAGGAATTTTTTCTTAGCCCTTCATTTTCAAAGCCAGCCTTTTGGTAAAGTTTGTATGCCACCACATTCTCTTTTATAACGGTGAGCTCTAGCTTAGTGACCCCATTTTGTTTTGCCCAGAGAAATGCTCGGTTAATAAGTGAAGAGGCAACACCTTTTCTAGAGAATTGCTTTTTTACCCCTATTACTAAAGAGGAGCGATGTCTTGCTCTAGGAGCAGAATGACCTTGAAGTAATATAAAGCCAGCAAACTGTCCATTCATAATGGCTAGGAAAAGGACTGAGTTAGGCGAGCTTTTCCATACAGTCATCTGCTTTCTTATATGCTGAACGGTCATTTGAAAGTCAGACTCCCCATACAGCATAAAGTCTGTTTCTGAAAAAATAGTCTCCTGCAAAGTAATGAAGGGACGAGCATCCTCTAGCTCTGCTTCGCGGATAACTAATATATCTTGATCTATATCGTTTTCCTCATCCTCTACTTCATTCATTGCCTGAAAGATAACCGTCTCTCCTAAAACTACATCCTTTACTGAATACCCATAATTTATCCACGCAAAGTAGTGTAAGGCAGGTGGTTTTGTTTTTTTCCACCAACTGCTGCTTAAGTAGGCTGCATTTGGTAGTGCTTGCCCTATGATTGCCTCAATTTCTTCATATGTAAGGATAAATTCTTTTTTAATGCACTTTTTAAAGTAGTTAGATAGGGGAATATACTTACTCTCAAATTGTTTAACCATTATGAATTTATCACTCATTTCTATCTTTAAAATAAAATATAGGCTAATTATAGCATTTCCTTTTAACTATTCATATATCTAAAAGCATATTAATTGGTAAAAAAATACCTAAAAAGGATGCTGCCCATAAATAGACAGCATCCTAGCTTAAAGATTTATTACACTTCAGTTAAATTTAAATTCAGTGCAGGTCCGAAGAATTCGTAATGGATATGACCTTTTGCAAATCCAAGCTCTAACAAATGATTGATCATCGCTTCCATAAAGCTTACAGGACCACATACATATACATCTCCATCTTTGTGAGCGTACTCTTTAATAATCTCTTTAGTTATATATCCATCTCCTTCTTCGGAGTATAGAGATTTATATACGACATTTTCCAAGGAATCTATTAAAGAGCGAATATCTTGGTCAAAGGGATGTAAATTCTTTTTACGTGTACTATATATAAAGG
>NZ_JBAEAP010000486.1:0-1577 GCF_056205495.1 Psychrobacillus sp.
AGGAGTGACTATAACAGGACTCCTTTTAATAATTGTTACATCTAGTTATTTTCATACAAAGGAAATTAACTTACTCACCAGCGGTTGCACTAAAACTGGGGGAGCTTCGACTTTGGTAATACATAATAACTTAACAAGTGATTATTCCTTTGAGTGTAAGAAATGAATAGAAGCCTTGGGACGAGCCTAGATTGTTAGGCTCTTTTTTTATTGGAAAAAATAATGAAAACCAGAAAAAAGAGCGTAGAGCTGGTAGAAAACTATAACTAGAGATATAGGTTTTCACAAAAATATGAATTTTAAATTAAATTGATATATAATTTATCTATGGATTGCAGCAAGCAACGCAAGTAGTAAGATAGAGAAGACGTCGCCATTGCTGAAATCAATTCTACTTTCTTATTAAAATCACATTAATGATGGATTCAATTAACAATAAAATGGAGTGATTGATGAAATGAAGCATATTTATGCATTTGAAACGCCATATGAAGCAGTTAAATATCTAGAAGTCATAGAATCCTTTAAAGTTAAACTGAATGAATTTAAAGCCTTATTAGAAAAAGGATATGAATTGAATGATTCTCCGAGAGGTTTTATTTGGACTCCGGGGGACATAGCAACCAGTGTCTTTTCAGATGTTCCCATACCAGCGTATACAAATCGGCACTTAGTCTATATGACTCCAGATATTATGGAATGGCGGAATTTTTTTATGAATATATATGAGAACGTTGAAAATGAGTTTATTAAGAATTTCTATCGCAATTTCAAAGAAGAGGATATTTTGACAATAGCTGGCCATGAGATGGTTCACCATATCGATTTATTCCCAGATGAATTTGATGAAGAAAGAGAAAGTATTTGGTTTGAAGAAGGAATGTGCGACTATATTGCTCGAAAAAATTTAATGACCCCTGAATCGTTTGAAACAATCACTAAAGTAGAAAGTGCAGTCGTGGCCTATTTCAACGAACAGTTTGGAAGTAGAAGTATAGATCAATTTGGAACTGACTCTTATTCTAATGATATAACTAGCATCATGTTTGATTACTGTAGGAGCTTTTTAACTATAAAGTATTTAGTAGAAGAGCAAGCAAATAATAATCCTTTGGAAGTCTTTAAACGATACAACGAATGGTGCGAGGCAGGAAGAAAAGAATCTCTAAGTACATATTTTAACGTCGAGAACTTGTTTATCTCATTAGACAAAGAGACCATCATATGAAACAAAGAATGGTAATCATGACCGTTGGAAAAACGCATAGTGGAAAAACTACATTTGCGAAGGCGTTAGAAGTGCATTTATCAAACTCAGTCGTTATTGATCAGGACAATCATGCGGAATTTCTAAATACTCATTACAAAAGCTTATTACCTAAGACTGCAAGCAATAAGTTAAAATACGGACTAACCCAAATGATTGTTGATTATGCAGTAAATGAAACTGATTGCCATCTAATTTTATGTAACTCTAATAGAGGCATTGATGGTAGAGTAAGATTTTTAAATCATTATAAGAGTCTTGGTTTCACGACAATTGTCGTGAATTTTGATATACCGGAAGAGGTATTATT
>NZ_JBAEAP010000487.1:0-2041 GCF_056205495.1 Psychrobacillus sp.
AGTTATACATAATTTTTATTATTTTGTACGCATTATAGAGGATAGGACAAAATCCTCCGTATAAGTTAAAAAGTCCTAAAATTTTACTAATCGTAAAGTTTTTAGGGCTTTTTTTGTTACATTATTATTGATTCGAGCACCAAACGGCGACTCCAACGGGATGAGTGGGATAGTTAAAACCTCACAACAACGCGCGATAGCGATGGGTGATGGCTTATCGCTGACCCCGCGAAAAATCAATTCTACTCTCTGATTTAAAGTTCGCTTTGCATCATGAAATCAACCTTACTCTTTAACAAAGCCAACATAAAAATACGTTGATCCTTCCATACACTTAAATTTCCCCGCTAAAAGTCAATATAAATCATAACTTTTATCACAATTCCCATTTACTTTTCTGTTACTTTCAAATTATTTCACAGTATCTTCACATATAACCTTTGTATGTGTGATAAATATCACATCAACTTTGTTTTTTTAAATTTATGATGTACCTATAGAAAAAGAAGGAAAGTTTTGGAGGTGTAAGACAGATGTCCAAAAAACAAAATAAAGAACCAGAACTAAAAGGTACGCTCATATCAGTTAGCGTTGTCGGTATATTCATTTTAGTCACTTGGTTTTTTGCATTCTATTTATTTATTGACAGATTTTAAACTAATGGAGGTTAAAGGTTATGCATATTCACAAGTATGAAAAATGGTGGATAACGTTTGGGGTTAGTTCACTAGTCTTATTTCTAATAATAGTCGGCTTTAGTGCCTTCCACTATGGCTCACATCCGCCAAGTGCAAAAGTATATATTGATCCTGAGCGAGTAGACGAGATTGCTCCATTCAATAACCCTGGAGTTCACAAAGTAGAAGGTAAAGAATGGGATTATGAGATAGTAGTAGTTGCATCCGCATTCTTCTATAACCCACCAGAATTTGAAGTTCCACTTGGATCTACAGTTAAATTTATAGCCACAACGAAAGACGTTATACATGGCTTTCAAATAGCAGGTACGAATATTAATATGATGCTTGAACCAGGTTACGTTTCAGAATACGTAACAACCGTTGATAAAGCTGGCGAGTATTTAATATTATGTAACGAATATTGTGGCGTTGGACACACGTCTATGACATCGAAGTTAAAGGTGGTTGAGTAACATGGCAACAATAACAGAAAAAGCACAAAGCTTTGTGAAAGTAGACCGTCGTGATGGTAAGCTAGCAATGGCCCATATTCATGTAGCTTTTATCGCACTACTAATAGGAGGACTTTGTGGTCTCTTACAAACATTGGTACGTTCTGGACAATTCACACTTCCTTGGGGCATTGGTTACTATCAATTATTAACTGTTCATGGAGTTTTATTAGGACTTATTTTAACTACTTACTTTATATTTGGTTTTCAAATTGCAGCTGTGAGTCGAACTGCTGGTACATTGACAGACAAACAAAGAAAATTTGGTTGGATTGGTTTTTGGACTATGACAATTGGAACAACTGCCGCAGCAGTGATGGTTCTATTAAACGAAGCGTCTGTGCTGTACACTTTTTATGCTCCACTACAAGCACATTGGATCTTTTATGTTGGATTGGCTCTAGTGGTAGTAGGCTCTTGGATTGGTGGGGCTGGCCTGATCATGAAATATATGGAATGGCGCAAAGCTAATCCAAAGCAGCCAAGTCCCTTATTAACTTTTATGGTAATTGTAAACTTAACTATGTGGATTATTTGCTCACTTGGTGTAGCAGTTGAAGTAGTTTTCCAATTGATCCCTTGGTCTCTAGGCTGGGTAGATAAAATTGATGTTCTACTTTCTCGAACACTTTTCTGGTATTTCGGGCACCCATTAGTATACTTCTGGTTATTGCCAGCCTATATGGTTTGGTATGTAATTATTCCTAAAATTATTGGTGGTAAAATTTATTCGGATGCGCTAGCAAGATTATCCTTTATGCTTTTCTTAATCTTCTCTATACCGGTTGGGTTCCATCATCAATTGACAGAGCCTGGTATTGATTCATTTTGGAAGTACTTGCAAGTTGT
>NZ_JBAEAP010000488.1:0-3572 GCF_056205495.1 Psychrobacillus sp.
AGAGGAGCAGTTTTTTTATTGTTTAGGAAATTATAAAATTCTGAGCCTGTGGATAAATTATTGTCTAGCGCAAGCAGCCTTGCCCCTCGGGGTCAAATGGATAAAAGCTCCGGTGGCTGAGGAACTGCCTCCTCGCTTTTCTTGTGCACCAAATTCATGAATTTCGTTGTCTTTCTTAAGAATTTCTTCATTTTTATCCTTCCTGAATGTTAAGAAACGTTGCCTATAATGAATAAGAAGGTAACAAGGAAGGGGTATTGCATGATACATGTAAAGAATGTCAATCATACATTTTTAATTGGAAAGAAAGGAAAAGAGAAGAAGGTGCCTGTACTAAAGAATCTCTCCTTTGACGTTCAACAGGGAGAAATTGTGGCCGTAGTTGGTAAAAGTGGTTCGGGTAAGTCTACGTTATTGAACACGCTTGCTGGCTTTATGAGTCCAGAACAAGGGTCTATTCTTATAAATGGTCAAGAGACTGTTAAGTTAAATGAAACTGAAAGAGCAGACTATCGCTTAAATAATTTCGGCTTTATCTTTCAAAACTTTCAGCTGATGCCTGGTTTAACTGCTTTTGAAAATGTAGAGCTGCCATTAAAGCTGAAAGGAATATCTTCTAAAAAACGTAAAGTAACCGTCCTTCAAATTATGAAAAAGGTAGGGTTAGATGCTGTGTCCGATCATTATCCAAATGAATTGTCTGGTGGGCAGCAACAGCGGGTTAGTATAGCTCGTGCACTAATCACGAGCCCCCCTATTTTATTGGCAGATGAGCCAACCGGTAGCCTAGACTCAGAGACAGAGCAGGACATTCTACTTCTCATTCAAGAACTCAATCAGACTATGGGGATTACTTTTGTTATTATCACACATGATGAAGAGGTAGCTAGTATCGCACACCGCAAGTTAAAGATGCACGACGGAGAACTTAGGAAGGAGGATATGTCTCATGTTATTTAAGGATCAGCTAGAATTTGTATCCCAGCATATTAAGAAAAATAAACTACGAGTATTTATGACAGTGCTTGCTGCAACAATGGGTTGTGCATTTTTAATCGTTCTAGCTTCTATAGGGTTTGGTGTACAGGATATGATGCGTTCTGAAATATTAGAGGACCAAGCTATTACAGAGGTAGAAGTGTATGGTAACGACGGCGTAATCGATTATGAGGAAATAAAAAATATAGATTCGGTTGGAGCGGTTGTTCAACGTGCTAGCATAGACGTCGAAACTATTTTTAAATTAGAGGATAGAACAATTTTCGGAAACTCAAAGCTAACCAATTTTAAAGAAGAAACAAATTCAAACCTTTCATTATCCGAGGGTAGAATGCCTAAAGATAGTAATGAAATTATTGTTGGTTATCATTTCGCAGAAAACTTGTGGACAGAACAAGAGTTTGCGACTTGGGAAGATGGAGCTGCAGAGGATGGAGAAGTACCGAAAGGGTATGAAGAATCCATACTAGGTAAAGAGGTTACTCTAGCCATGAAGCCATATGGTCAAGAGGATACTTTTCCAGAACAATGGACTTTTACAATTGTAGGGGTTACTAAGCAACCAGCAAAAGACTGGATAGTCGATAAAATTGTCCTAATGGATGAGTCTTGGACGGAAACATTAATGGAATCCTATAAAGCGAATGTAGCAGAGGTACCAGAAGAGGTTCTATACACAGAAACGAAAGTGTTTACAGCTAGTCTAGAAGACGTCAAGGCTGCAACAGATGAACTTAAAGAGATGGGTTACAGTGTTTACTCTGTTTCCGAGCAATTGGAGCAGTTAGATGTATTTTTTATGGCATTTAAAATAGGACTTATATTTGTAGGTACGATTGCAGTTTTAATTTCATCTATAGGTATCTTTAATACGATGACAATGGCAGTTACAGAGAGAACAAGAGAAATTGGAGTGATGAAAGCAATTGGGGCTAGCCCAAAACTAATCCGACGATTATTTCTCATGGAAAGTGCATGGATCGGTATCATTGGAACTGTGCTTGCAGTAATTATTTCTTATGTAGTGAGTTACTTAGCTAATCTAGTCTTGCCAATTGTTGTGGGCATGGCATTAGAGGAGGAGAGTATAGCGGGAATGAATTTAACATTTTCGTTAATCCCTTGGCAGCTTGTAGCTATTGCGTCTTGCATAAGTATTGGGGTAGCTATGATTTCTGGATGGAGACCAGCAAAGAAAGCTACTAAAATAGATGTAATTCAGGCCTTGCGACAAGAGCTATAACATAAAAGAGTGAACGGATGCCGTTTAAGCATCGGTTCACTCTTTTTATGCAAAAGCTTATTAAAGAAAAAGGTTGATGCATAGTAAAATGGTATGGTGACAAGACCCTATATCTGATGGTAGCAGAACTTGCTTTAACGAATTAAAAGTGGAGATTAAGCGTTTACCATTAAATCAATTTAATGACAACATAGTAGTGGGATTAGATGTGATACAATCATACATGTTCTTAATACAAAGATATTGAAATGTCATAAAGACACTTGTTAAATAAATAACATGCCATGAAAAGAGGGAATAAATTGTCTATTTTAAACGGATTGCTTGGAAATGCTTCTGAAACAAATGCAGATACAGTAGAAAAAGAGTTAAGTGAAATTCTGATTCAAGGTGAAAAGGTAGAACATGCTTATAAATTAGTACGTGATCAAATTGTATTTACATCCAAAAGACTGCTTCTGGTAGATAAGCAAGGGATGTCAGGAAAAAAAGTAGAATATCATTCTATACCTTATTCATCCATTTTACATTTTAGTGTAGAAACAGCAGGCAGTATGATGGATTTAGATGCGGAGTTAAAAATCTTTATCTCCGGAAGTGCTGAGCCCATCCAAAAACGTTTTAATAAGAGTCTAAACATCTTTAAAGTGCAGCAAGTATTAGCTACTTATACGTTAAAATAATTTCAGTATAAAGACAAAAAAACTTGAAGGGATCGAATCCTTCAAGTTTTTTTGCTAGTGCGCCCGGCATGCGCATGAACTATAGGGTGCAAGTCCCGAACCGCGAAGACAGAAGTAGAGGTTAGCCAAGAGCAAGGGTGTCCATGGTGACGTGGAATCTGAAGGAAGCTGGAGGCAAAGCACCGGTCCGAGGAACACGAACCTCATAGAAGGCTAGGTATGACTGAGTGAGTTTGCTAGACAAAACAAAGCTCTTTCTGTCGAAGGTCATACCAAGTAAATGAGGCGGATAGATGGTGTGAAAGTGCATGCGCTTACCCGGGGAGGTCTGATGGAAACGTGAAGTACCCTTCATAACCCACTCCATGAGGAGTGGCTGAACCATCAGAAGTCAGCAGAGGTCATAGTACGAATGGGTCTAGAACCATTCGGAAGGACTGAACAATTAGGAGAGAATAGCCCTTGGCTTTCCAACTTGGATGAGTGAACACAGAAAACGAAAGAAACCTCACGCTTAGAAAGTAGTGGTGAATCCCACGAGGGTATTTGCGGAGGGTGTAGTCCAGTTGGGCAAAAGAAGATAAGCTATTCACGGAAAGGAACGAAATGGTGATGTTGAATCAGATACTTGAACGGAAAAACATGAT
>NZ_JBAEAP010000489.1:0-5699 GCF_056205495.1 Psychrobacillus sp.
AGCAATCGCACCTACCTGCTTATACCCGGTAGCACTTTCTCCTAATTCCTCTAGCTCTGCTACTAGTTGCTTATAGTATTTGGCACCATTTTTTACAAGCTCATACCATTTCTTATTTCTCCTTTGGGAAATCCAAGGACATATTATACCCGCTGCTGCAGCGGAAGCTTGCCCCTTGTCCTGACGATCCACCAAAGTTACTTTCACACCAAGTTTTGCGAGATGAAAAGCGGTAGAAGCACCTAAGATTCCACCGCCTACTACTACATAAGAAGACATCTATCATTCAACTCCACTATCTATAATCGAAAACTTAACTTCCTCACAATTAATCTCTGCCATTGCCCCATATGGAATGACAAACTTAGGCTCTGTATGACCAAAGTTTAAATTATATAAAACTGGCAATTCATTTAATCCAAGCTCATGCAAAATGGTAGCAATGGATTCTTTGTATTCTTCATAATACTTTTCGTGCTGTGGCTTTGCAAAAATAATACCTTTGATCTCTTCGAGTATTCCTTGGGTTCCATAATTTCGTAGCCAATATTCAATGTTAGCTGGAATAGGAAGATCCTCTGACGTTTCGAAAAACAATATGGAATCCTTAAAATATGCTTTATCTGGCCAAAGTGAGGTACCTTTCGCAAATTCCAGTACTTCGATACAGCCACCAATTAATCTTCCTTGTGCAATGCCTTTTCCCTGTAGCAATTCATATCCTTTATTATCCTCGTTCATTTCTCGGCTGATGTGCTTATTTTCAATAACCCATTCTAATCTTTGACTAGTCCAGACTGGTGATGGTTTAATTTCACCAATCACTTCATTAGAGAAAAGTGTTTTTTTAATCGACTCCACGGTATACTCATGCATCTGCACATTCTCTGCAAAGTCAGTTAGAATAGCTGGACCATAAAAGGAAGAAATACCAGCCTTATGGCAAAATAAATGCGTAATAGTAGCATCTGAAAACCCTATAAAAACTTTAGGATTCTCGCGGATTACATCAAAGTCTATGTAAGGGAGTAATCGTATGCTCTCACTACCTCCAATATTGGATACAATCCCTTTAATAGAGGAATCCTTAAAGGCATTCATCAAATCCTCTGCTCGAGCCTGAGGGTTCTCATATAAATAAGCTGCTCCCTTTAAGCTATTTGGCATAGCGACTACCTCTAAACCAAATACATTTTTTAGTCTTTCCACCCCTTGCTCATATCTCCACCTTAATTCAGGCTCACCTGCTCCGCCCCACGACAGACTAATAGTTGCGACTTTATCTCCACGTTGAAGCATTTTCGGTTTTGTTAACATGATCCTATCCCCCCTTCCTATATTATAATTCAAACCCCATCATTTGGATGCCTATTCTTTTTGCTAAATGGGTATAAGAAGATAGAAGACATGAAATAGGTGGTGAGGAGCATGAAATATAAAGGTCGTGCACGTAGTTCAAACGTAGAAGATCGTCGAGGTATGAGTGGCGGTAAAGCAATAGCTGGTGTTGGTGGCGGATTTGGTTTAATCATTATACTTTTAGTTACGCTGCTTGGAGGAAATCCCGAGGAGCTCTTAGGAAGTTTAAATGGAAATGAAGCAACTACTGGCTCTGTCCCTTATGAGGAAACGGCAGAGGAACAAGAACTCGTCGAATTTGTTTCGGTCGTTTTAGCAGACACAGAAAAGGTGTGGACGAAAATTTTTCAAGAAAATGGACTTACATATGAGGAGCCAACACTTGTTTTATACACAAATAGTGTAAATTCTGCATGTGGTACAGCTGGTGCTTCTGTAGGACCGTTTTACTGTCCAGGAGATCAAAAGCTTTACATAGACTTGAGTTTTTATAAGGAGCTCCAAACACAGTTCGAGGCTCCAGGGGATTTTGCAATGGCATACGTCATAGCTCATGAGGTTGGTCATCATGTACAAACCCTATTAGGAAAAAGCAACGAGTTAGCTTCCCTAAGACAACAGTTACGCGAAGAGGAATACAATCAATATTCTGTTCGCTTTGAGCTACAAGCTGATTATTATTCTGGAGTTTGGGCAAAGCACGCGCAAGGAATGGACTTATTGGAGGAAGGTGACTTAGAGGAAGCACTAACAGCTGCTAGTGCTGTTGGTGATGACACTATTCAAAAGAAAGCCCGAGGCTATGTGGTACCGGAAAGCTTTACTCATGGTACGTCAGAACAACGGAAGCAATGGTTTTATAAAGGCTTTGAAAACGGAACTATTAAAGGCGGAGACACATTTAATATTAAAAATCCATAAATAACTATCTAAACCCAATAGCTATGATGCATTGGGTTTTTATTTGTAAAGAAAAGCATTAGAAAAAATTATTAACACTATTTAGAATATTTATTGACCACCTTTCTCCCTAATTCTATAATAAAACAAATTGCCAAATGGAAGAAGGTTATAAAAATGATGATACCTTTTACGAAAATGCATGGCTGTGGAAACGATTATATTTATATCAATTGCTTTGAGAATGTAATAGAAAACCCTGAATCGTTAAGCAAGAAAGTATCCGACCGTCATTTCGGTATTGGTGGAGACGGTATTGTTTTAATCTGTCCTTCTGAAGTGGCTGATGCTAAAATGCGAATGTTTAATATAGATGGCAGTGAAGGAAAAATGTGCGGTAATGCCATTCGCTGTGTAGCTAAATATATATACGATAATGACATCGTTCCAAAAGAGATTCTAAAAATAGAAACACTAAGCGGTATTAAAATAATTGAATTGCATATAGAAAATGGTGTGATGCATTCTGCCACTGTGGATATGGGGCAAGCAATATTGGATCCTGCTGAAATCCCTGTGGATCTCCACGGTAACCAATCTGAAGGGTTTGTGTTCCCTCTTACTATCAATAATGAGACCTATGCTATTACCCCAGTGTCTATGGGTAATCCACATGGAGTAATATTTACTGATGACGTACTTTCATTAGATCTTGCCACTATTGGGCCTAAATTCGAGCATCATCCTATGTTTCCAGCCGGTGTAAATACGGAATTCATTGAAATTGTAAATAGGAATTCACTTAAGATGCGTGTTTGGGAACGAGGAAGCGGCGAAACATTGGCTTGTGGAACCGGAGCTTGTGCTGCAGTGGTTGCCTCCGTATTAAATGGTTACTGCGATAAGGATACGGATGTGATTGTAAAGCTCGTTGGTGGAGAGCTCATCATACGCTATACAGACGACACCGTCTACATGACAGGTCCTGCGACTACCGTCTTTACAGGTCTTCTAGAACTCTCATAGTCATAACATACTATTTATAAATTAGTAAAAAATAGACTTACAACCTAATAAGTTTCATCTAACCAAGAAATTTAACAGAAAATACTGTCAATTGTAACGATAATGGAAATTCATTGTAATCAACCTGTAACATTCAACTGCTACTATATGTTTAGACTAAATAGCAGGGGGATAGTGTATTTGAAGAAAATCTTAGGAACACTTATCATAACAATTGTACTATTGGTCAGCGGAGTAAATGTTGCTTTTGCCGCAACCACGACTCACTCAGTAAAAAAAGGAGAAACTTTATATACGATTTCTAAAACGTACAAAGTTTCCGTTAACAACTTAAAAACATGGAATAAATTAACTACAGATACGATTAAGCCTAATCAAAAACTAGCTGTTGCTGCTCCAGCAAAAAAAGAAAAATCTAAAACACCATCTAGATCTAATGACAAAGTAACAAAAGAAATTACCGTTTCAGCAAGTGCATTTACGGCAAACTGTAATGGCTGCTCTGGTATCACTAGCTCTGGTATTAATCTAAAGAAAAATCCAGATGTAAAAGTAATAGCTGTTGACCCAAGTATTATTCCGATTGGGACAAAAGTGCACGTAGAAGGCTACGGTTATGCAATCGCAGGCGATACGGGAGGAGCAATTAAAGGCAACAAAATTGATGTATTCTTCCCTACTAAGAACGAGGCTTACAAATGGGGACGCAAAAATGTAACGGTTAAAATATTGGAATAGGATTTAAAAAGCATTGAATAGTATGGACTACAGACACTCAAAGAAATTTGAACGTGTCTGTAGTCTTTTTTATGTCTATGTTAAAGGTAAAAGTTGATTTTAAATACACATAAAAAATGAGCTAGGATATTTTCTCCTGGCTCATTTTACTTTAATATTATTTTTGACTAACGCACCCTTTATCCAATTTTCTTCTGATTAACTTCTAGTATTTTCTTTAAGGTAGAATGAATATTTTGGAGGCTAATTAAAATAAATCCAAGCATAATAAATGTCACTATTTCCCCTGTAAATATTGAGACTATCGCTATTATTAAAGCATATATCCCATATAGGTAGCCTTTCATTTTATATCACCTCGCCAGTTAAACATTCCAATTATTTTAAAACTTTTTCTTAAACTAAAATACCGTGTGAGTTTAAGTGTAACATTCTTTTTTCGGTTGCTTCTACTTGAACAATAAAATTTATTTATTATGGATTCCCTAAATTCATTCAGTAACCCTTAGCTTTTCCTCTATTCTCTCTAGAACTTTTTCAAAGTAATCTAATGGATGAGGCACAAAGCTCTCCTTACCTACATTTTTTTCTATACTAGTCCTTACTCCTTGCTCGTCGACCAGTATTCCTTCTATCTTTATAGATTCTACGTTACCCTTCCATAGCCCCATAAAAGAAGAAAACTTGGTTCTAACAATTCCAGCTACCTCTTCTGTTTGTAATCTAAATGCATCCCATGTGGGAGTAGCTTTATAAACAAAGGTATGAGCAAACTCCTTATCGATTAACTCCTCTGAGATAATCGTGTAGCCTATTACCCCTAAAGACTCCAGCTCTCTAAAAGCTACTTCGATCCCTAGTTCCTCTTCTACCTCCCTGATCCCGTCTTCTACTGATTCTATCGATAACAGATGACCCGCCGCCGTAATATCCAATAAGCTTGGGTAATCTTTTTTCTTATCACTTCTTAGCTGGAGGTAAATGTAATCTCCTCCTTCTTCTCTACAGACAATCCAGCAATGGAAGGTTTCATGCCAAAGTCCTAGCCTATGTATTTCCTCACGAGTAGCCACTCCCGTAACATTTCCTCTATGGTCGAACGTTTTCAGCAATTCCATTTTAAGACCCCTTTTAAAATAATCATTTTTTATTCTATATGGTGTTTGAGTTGAATATATTTAAATATTGCAGTCATATAAAACTCGTAGAAAGAAAATAGGTGATTCCAATATGATAAAGCTTCTATTATCCTTCAGTCTGACATTACTAGTTTTTATTCTACCATTTCCATCGGTTAGTATCGCCACTGAAAGCAATTCAGCTGTGGATCATACAGTAGTTGAAAAGCATATTAATAGATTACTAAATAAGAAAATAGAAGATAGCCGTCCTCCCGTTCCCCCCTCACCAAAGAAAGCTAACGTTTACCTAACCTTTGATGATGGGCCAAATGAGTTTACAACAATTAACCTTCAAACCCTTAAGCAATACGAGGTTAAAGGCACATTCTTTTTTTTAGGAAAGCATATGAAGGCACATGAATCCATTGTAAAAGCTGTAGCAAAGAATGGGCATTATATTGGGACACATAGCATGACACATGACAAGACTAAGGTTTACAAAAATGCAGAAGCGTTTATACAAGAAATTAATAGCGGTGTTAGCCTGATCGAGCA
>NZ_JBAEAP010000490.1:0-1647 GCF_056205495.1 Psychrobacillus sp.
ACCATCGTATATCCAAGGGCGATTAAGGCATATATACTTCCTAGTGAAATACCATTAATCAACTGTTGAACCCATTCCATGTAGTTACACTCCTTATCTTTAGAGTCAGCACAAGTCTAACCCCATTTCTCATAGAGTCACAGAAAAGGAGGGAATGAATCCCTCCGTTATTAGTAACAATATTTATGGATTAACCTTTGTATTAAACACTTGCTCTCCATCTACGAACTCAATAATGGTTGCTGATTTCACTGGGTGGTGATTCTCATCCATTGAATACAGTCCTGTTACAAGATCTAGATTGTCTGTTGCTTCTAATGCCTCTTTAATTTTTGCTCCGTCTGTTGAATCTGCTCTCTCAATTGCATCCTTTAAAAGGTAAACAGTGTCATAGCCTAATGCGTGGAAGGAGTTAGGAGCTTCCCCATATTTTTCATTGAACTTATCTGAGAATGCTTTTGCTTTACCATCTGGATCCTCTGAAGAATAAGCAGTGATAATATATGTGTTATTTAATGCGTCAGCACCTGCTAAATCAACAATAGTCGGTGAATCCCATCCGTCTGCTCCCATCAATGGTACAGTGATCCCCATTTCACGAGCTTGCTTGACGATGAGACCGACTTCCTCGTAATAACCTGGGATAAAGATGAAATCTGGATTTTTAGATTTAAGACTTGTTAATGTAGAACGGAAATCTGTATCTTTAGCAACATAAGATTCCTCTGCAACAATTTTTCCGCCTGCAGCTTCAAAATCCTTCTTAAAGGAAGCTGCTAAGCCTTTCGCATAATCACTACTATTATCTGCGTAAATCGCTACGTTTTTAACCTTTAATTCATTAGCAGCAAAATTAGCTGCTACTGTTCCTTGGAAAGGATCAATAAACGCTGTGCGGAAAGCATACTCATTCACTTTACCCTTCTCATTAACTGTTACAGTGGTACTTGTTCCTGATGGAGAAATAAGTGGAACTTCGTTTTTTCCAGCAACCTCTACTTGCGCTACAGTGTTACCACTAGTTGCTGCTCCAATTATCGCGACAACTTTATCTTTTGTAATAAGCTTGATTGCTCCGCTCGTTGCTTCACCAGCATCCGATTTATTATCGACTTTAACAAGTTCGATTTTCTTTCCATCAATACCACCATCTTCATTTATTTCTTCTACAGCGAGATCAATTGCTTTGTCTTCTGATTGACCATAAGATGCAGTACCACCAGATAGCTCAAGATTAATACCAATTTTAATCGTATCTCCGCCATCCCCTGAACCGCCTTCACTATTGCATCCTGACAATACCCCTACTAAAAGAGTCGAAGCAAGAAATAATGAAGCAAACTTTGATTTTTTCATATAATGTACCCCCTGTTTGTTTGAAAATTTTGAAATCTAAAAGCATACTAATCTCTTTCTCAAAGTAAACTTATTCCAAAATTTACATTACGTAATACAATTACATTGTAAAACAAAGAAATGATTCAGTCTATAAAAATTTGACTAATACGAATTTTGATAATATTCAATATACTAATATACTATTTTAAAAATAGACTAAGAATATTTCTAGCTTTAATAAGATGCTTTATTGGCTTCAAGACGTACGATAAGCAATATCCACAGCTTTGAGGCGTCTTCCTTCTCCTT
>NZ_JBAEAP010000491.1:0-1616 GCF_056205495.1 Psychrobacillus sp.
GCAATATCTTTATATAACTTATTTAATTCTATTTCAAAACTCATCATTATCAGCCTCCTGATTTATTTGCAATCTCACGAATCACTGGAAATTGGCCTTCAATTTCATATTCGACCATAAAGGAATCAGGTCTCATTGAATTATTAGAATAGTTTGGTTCAATACTAACAGAGACTTTTTTTGGTGGTATTTCTTTCAATGCATTGGCCCACTCAGTCTCCATTTCGTACCAAACTCCACCTCTCCTATTAATTTGACTGTTTTGTGGTACAAGATTATCAATATCAGGAGGACCATTAAATTGTGCTCCTATTAAATGTCCACCATCATCATGTGGTAATCTGTCTTTGCCACCTACATTTGCCTGAGCATATTTATTTCTATCAGCCTTTTTTAATACGA
Source organism: Psychrobacillus sp. (assembly GCF_056205495.1). Lineage (NCBI taxonomy): Bacteria > Bacillati > Bacillota > Bacilli > Caryophanales > Bacillaceae > Psychrobacillus > Psychrobacillus sp. The sequence continues at coordinate 403 of NZ_JBAEAP010000491.1, forward strand.
GTGTAGAAGCCTCTACATTTACAATACGCCCAAGCTCATCAGTAGTATATTCATAGTTATCTTTCGTTATATATTTAATATTGGGTAGCAACTCTTTCTTACCATTTTTCCCTTTTATTATATGCTCACCAAAATCTGTCTCTCTTACTTCTTTTACAATAGAACTATTTTTCGGAATAGTATTATTAACTGTACCCTTACTACCCTCACCCTTCGCCGTAATCTTCTGCGCAAGATCCTTTATCGACGTCTTATCCACATCAATAGATTTATAAGTATTTCCAGTTGTATCCGCGACTGTCCTAACCTTAACTCCAGTTGGCACTTCCACTTTCCCGATGGCCTTGCCCATATCCTTGATCGAGTCTTGGGCTTTCTGGACTTGATTTTGCACAAATTCCTTGCTGTAGGGGATGAGTTTTGTTCCGTTCGCCATTTTGTCTGCAACCTTGGCTGCCCCCGCAACTCCGGCGATACCAAGGGCGTTCATCAGGCTGTTTTGGCGCTGTTCTTCCGTGAGTTCGTTGCCAAACATGTCTCTGCCGGTGACGGCTTCGCCGAGACCGTTGGCGGCGGTTAATCCATATAGACCGTATTCGGTTTGCTTGAGGACATCCAGCCCTTTACTTGATTTATAGGCGTCCAGTGCGTTTTCGGCAGCGTTGAATCCTTTAGTCAGCTGAAGCCGGTAGAGGCCGCATTCTTCTTTTGCTTTTAAAAAATATTTAAATTCATATATTTCATTTCCATTTAAAAAGACGCTGGCTCATAAGTACTTATCAAAGTAAATTAACCCCAAAATTAAAGGGGAGAAATGCTGTTAAAACAACGTTTCTACCCTTCATTATTTATTCAATTCCTGCTTCTTCTAAATTACACTTATCATATTCAGAATCAGGTAAAAGATTCAAACGGTTATATTACCAAATGATTTTTCTTTCATGATTATCTGCTCAGATAAATTTTCATAATCATAGTCAATTTTCAACTTCCCTGTACTCTCTAAATTAAATGTTAAATTGTTATTTTTAAACTCTGCAAGTAATCGATAGTAGAAATTATTGCATTTCATCATCTCAAATTTTCTTGTATTGAATTTTTTATAACAATGAATCTGACAATAGCTTTTCAAACATTTCATCAAATCCTTTAAATTCCTCCATTTCTCTTCCTGATGGATTATCTAATTCAATATATAGCTTTTTATTAATATG
>NZ_JBAEAP010000492.1:0-2602 GCF_056205495.1 Psychrobacillus sp.
AGCAGCAGGCAGTCACCAAAAGAAAACATATGTCGATATATTAGATTAACTTCACTTGTGAAGCTAATACCTCAGGGAAGAAATTCTAAAGAGGTAAATGTAATATGAGAAGAGGGAGAACACTTTGTTCTTCCTTTTTTGATAGGAGGAATTTATTCAATGGAATGGTACAATGTTGGAAAAATCGTCAATACCCATGGGATTTGGGGAGAGGTTCGTGTCATTTCTACTACTGACTTTCCAGATGAGCGTTATCAGGTAGGAAATGAGCTTGGTCTTTTTAAAAAAGATGGATCTAAACCAATCATCGTTAAAATTACCAGCTACCGTAAGCATAAAAATTTTGATTTGTTAACTTTTGACGGTTATACCTTGCTGAAAGATGTAGAAGGCTTTCGTGATGCAACGTTAAAAGTATCTGAGAAGTATCTAACAGAGTTAGAAGAAAATGAATACTACTATCATGAAATTATTGGCTGTACGATTGTTTCTACCGAGGGTGAGACAATTGGAACCGTTACTGAAATACTTCAAACTGGAGCAAATGACGTATGGACTGTACAGCCGGTCAAAGGGAAGACACACTATATTCCATATATTGAGGACGTAGTGAAAAAAATAGATGTGGATAAAAAAGAAATTACGATTGAGGTACTGGAAGGTTTATTGTCATGATGAAAATTCATATTCTTTCGCTTTTTCCAGAGATGTTCACTGGAGTGTTCAACTCATCCATTTTGAAAAAAGCGCAGGATAAAAATGAGGTATCGATTGATGTAGTAAACTTCCGAGACTATTCTGGTAACAAGCATCATCAGGTTGATGATTATCCCTATGGTGGTGGAGCGGGGATGGTATTAAAGCCAGAACCTATTTTTAACGCTATTGAGGCTCTTCCTCCAAGCTCTAGTGGGAATAGACGGATTATATTGCTTTGCCCCCAAGGAGAACGCTTTAATCAGCAAAAAGCAGAGGAATTAGCGAAGGAAGAGGAGCTTGTTTTTATATGTGGTCATTACGAGGGCTACGATGAGCGAATTAGGGAGCATTTAGTTACAGACGAAATTTCAATTGGAGATTTTGTTTTAACCGGTGGAGAATTAGCTGCTATGACTGTAGTAGATAGTGTTGTGAGATTACTCCCCAACGTTCTTGGCAAGGCTGCTTCCCATGAGCAAGATTCGTTTTCTACGGGCTTGCTAGAGCATCCACATTACACTCGACCAGTAGAATATCGCGGCTACAAGGTTCCAGATGTATTGCTGTCTGGAAACCATGCAGCTATCGATCAATGGAGAAGAGAGCAGTCTTTAAAACGTACATTAGAAAGAAGGAAAGACCTTCTCGAAAGTGCAGAACTAACAGATGCTGAAAAAAGAATGCTTCAATTAAAAGAGTTATAATTTATAATTGCATATAGCCAGTCAATATGATATATTTTACTATGTACTTTTATGTGAAGTACTGATTTTGGGTGTTCCGCTGCAACAGCTATGTGTGTAAGAGCATTCTATATAAGGAGAGAAAATGATGCAAAACATTATTTCAGAAATCACAAAAGATCAATTACGTACAGATCTTCCTACATTCCGCCCAGGTGACACAGTTCGTGTACACGTTAAGGTTGTTGAGGGAACTCGCGAACGTATCCAAATGTACGAAGGTGTTGTAATTAAACGTCGTGGAGGCGGAATTAGCGAAACTTTTACAGTTCGTAAAATCTCTTCCGGTGTTGGTGTAGAACGTACTTTCCCAGTACACACACCAAAAATTGCTAACCTAGAAGTTATTCGTCGTGGTAAAGTTCGTCGTGCTAAATTGTACTACCTACGTGAACTACGCGGTAAAGCTGCTCGTATTAAAGAGCGTCGCTAATAGTGTAAGTAAGGCAAAATTGCCTGATGTGAATGTTGCAGGAAAAAGTGATCTCACTTTTGCTGCAACATTTTTTTCTTTGTGGATAATTATTGTATTTTAAGAGAAGTATATATATTATCTATTTTTCAAGTGGTAATCGTTATTGTTAGCAAAAGTAGGGGGAGACTAATCGTAGCCCTTGCAGAACGCCTCGGACAAGAGTAGAGATAAAATACATATACTAATTGGGAAGCATATTCAAAGTTATCTTTGAGATTGATTGTGATTTTTATAAAAGGAATTAAGAAATCATCTCCATCGATCATTTTATTTTCAGTTTTGTTTATGCGAGTAAAATTTATTAGCGCTTTATCGATGCTAAAGCTGTTCCCATTTATTGATTGGAGCGCCAGACGGCGACTCCTACGGGATGAGTGAGACAGTTAAGACATCACAACCGCGCGCGTAAGCGACGGGTGATGGCTTAACGCTCACCCCGAGGAAAGCGCCCGGCTGGTGAGGAAATCAATCCTACTCTCTGACTTAAAGATTTCGTTGCATCATAAATCAACCCTACCCTTTAACATATCCTTTTATTTTAGATATTTCGTGAAAATTATTTTGGGGGATCTTAGATTTTTAATATTTATTATCCTTTTGACTTTTGTCTCTTTTGTCAATGACCGTATCCAGTACGAAGCCAGAATTGAAATGTGATGAGTGTAAACTATTCTTTTCTTATTAT
>NZ_JBAEAP010000493.1:0-5924 GCF_056205495.1 Psychrobacillus sp.
AGGCCTGATGGTTTGAAACGTTAGAGATGTTTCCATAGAACCGACGAGCGATAACAAAAAAGAACACGTAGGCGAGTAGATTTGCTCCAAAAATATTATTTATGTTATGGTCTGCAACTATTCCAGCTAAAGCTGGTCCAATTGCCACACCTAAGTTTTGAGCTAAATAAATAGCATTAAATGCTTTACGTCCACCTTCTGGCCATACATTCCCTACCATAGCATACATGCTTGGAAAGATGATGCCACCACTAAATCCGAGAATAGCGACTAGCCATACATATTCTGGCCAATCATGCCAAACGGTTAGCGCTGCTAACGAGAGTATGGATAACAGAATTCCAAACACTATAGATTTATAGCCGCCTATTCTGTCAAATAAAAACCCGCCTAACAAATTACCGATCACACCGGTTCCAGCGTTTAGCATCAACACTAACCCCGCCATCGTTAACGATTGACCAAGGTAGTCATGCATATAGATTGTATGTAAGGGCCATAAAAATGAATTCCCCATTGTATTAATAAACATTCCAATAATTAAAAGCCAGACTGCTTTTGGCATCAATATTCCTCATTTCCTTAGACACTCAAAATATTGTAGCTTTTTTTAAACTGCACTTCAAGATAATTAAATCTACCAAGTCAAAGTTTCATGATAAAATAATCCTGTTAAGGAGTGAAAAATAATGAACAATAACTTTCCATTCCCTTCAGACGGGAAGAGATACTTTACATGGAACCGATATTTGCGTGATACCTTTGATATGAAAATCTTCAAGGTGGCACTTGACGCAGGATTTGATTGTCCAAATCGAGATGGCACTGTCGCTTATGGTGGATGTACATTTTGCAGTGTTGCTGGGAGCGGAGACTTTGCAGGTGACAAAGTAGATCCTATACCAGTGCAGTTTGAAAAAATTCGAGATAAAATGCATGAGAAATGGAAGCACGGAAATTATATCGCTTACTTTCAAGCCTATACGAATACACATGCCCCTCTTCCAGTTTTAAAGGAGAAGTTTGAAGCTGCTCTTGCTTTAGAAGGAGTTGTGGGAATTTCTATTGCGACTAGACCTGACTGTTTACCGGATGACGTAGTAGAATACTTAGCAGAGTTAAATGAACGGACGTTTCTATGGGTTGAGCTCGGTCTACAGACAGTCCATGAAAGTACAGCAAGGCTAGTCAACAGAGCCCATGATTTTAATACTTATATAGAAGGAGTCTCTAAACTTAGAAAGCATGGTATCCGTATTTGTACTCATATTATAAACGGGTTGCCATTAGAAAATAGAGAGATGATGATGGAAACAGCCAGAGAGGTAGCCAAGCTAGATGTTCAAGGCATTAAGATTCACCTTCTGCACCTATTAAAAGGAACTCCAATGGTGAAGCAATATGAAAAAGGAATGCTGGATTTTATGGAACGAGATGAATATATCCAGCTAGTAGCTGACCAATTAGAAGTTCTCCCGCCTGAGATGATTATTCATCGTATTACAGGAGATGGTCCTATTGATTTAATGATTGGGCCAATGTGGAGTGCCAACAAATGGGAAGTGTTGAATGGAATCGATGCTGAACTCGCTAAGAGAGAAAGCTATCAAGGAAAACTATTTACGAAGACTGGTGAGTTAATATGAAGCTAAAAAGAATTCTTCCCTATGCAAAGGAGCTTCTTCAGGATGTGATAAAAGAAGGAGATACGGTAGTTGATGCCACCGCTGGGAATGGTCATGACACCTTATTCCTTGCCAGCTTAGTTGGCGATCAGGGACATGTATTTGCATTCGATGTTCAAACAGAAGCAATTGAATCGACCTCTGAAAGACTGAGTAATGCTGCTGTCAGAGATCGTGTCTCTCTAATTTTAGATAGTCACGGCAATGTAAGTAATTATATCGACGAACAGATTTCAGCAGCTGTCTTCAACTTAGGCTATCTACCTGGTAGTAACCATGAGGTAGTTACTAGAGGTAACTCCACTATTCAAGCAATTACATCCTTATTAGATCTTCTGAAAATTGGAGGTCTCATTGTTTTAGTAGTTTATCATGGACATGAGGGTGGTAAACAAGAAAAAGATGAAGTCATTTCTTTTGTTCAACAACTCCCTCAATCTTTCGTTCATGTATTATGCTACCAATTTCTAAACCAAGAAAATGACCCTCCATTTATCATTGCCATAGAAAAAATGAAGGAAAGGTGAATATATGGATGAAGGGTGGAGAAACTAACATAAAAAGGAGATTACCATGCCAAAAATAGCTTCCGTTAGTACATATAAACCTCCATACTCCCTAGAACAATCCAACATAGAACAATTAACGAAAGAGCTTTTTCAAGATAAAATCCCACAACTTGAACGCTTGCTTAAAGTATTTGAAAACGGTGATATCAAATCGAGAAATTTTTGTGTACCACTAGAGTGGCATCAAACGAATCATTCATTTGAAGAGAGGAATTCTCTGTATATTGAGCTTACTACCAAATATAGTGTAGAAGTAATCCAAGCCTGTCTCCAAAACAGCTCTTTCCTAGAGAATAACGTCTCGCCTGAAGAAATTGATGCTATTATCTTTGTGAGCAGTACTGGAATATCTACTCCAAGTATCGATGCGCGTGTGATGAATCATCTCCCCTTCTCAGACAGGCTAAAACGTATTCCATTGTGGGGACTAGGCTGTGCAGGCGGGGCATCAGGCATAAGCAGAGCATTTGATTACTGCAAGGCACATCCTTCTGACAAGGTGCTCGTTGTTTGTGTTGAGCTATGTAGCCTGACCTTCCAACCCAATGATTATTCGAAGAGTAATCTAGTCGGTGCCTCTCTTTTTGCAGATGGAGCGGCCTGCGTGTTAGTTTGCGGGGACGATGTGGAAATTGGAACCAAAAGACCCGTACCTCATATCATTAATACAGCGTCCAAATGGATGCCAGATTCTGAAGATGTTATGGGCTGGGAAGTAAAAAATAGTGGCTTACATGTAGTATTCTCGAAAAGCATACCGACGATTATCTCCAAATGGCTTGGCCCGTTTATGCACGAATTCTTGAGCGAGGAAAAGATTACGAGTGAGGATATCGTTAACTTTGTTGCTCATCCAGGAGGAAAAAAAGTGTTAAAGGCGTATGAAGATACCCTTCATCTATCCGAAGACCAAACCGCTACCTCAAGAGAAGTGCTAAAAAATCATGGAAATATGTCTTCTCCAACGGTTCTCTATGTATTAGAACAATTTATGCTTAAAGAAAATGCTCCTAATGACTATGGCATGCTAGTCGCTCTAGGCCCTGGTTTTTGTGGCGAAGCAGTGCTATTAAATTGGAGGGATTGATATGTTATTTTTCATCGTTATAGCACTAGTCATTGTTCAGAGATTAGTCGAAGTAGCTGTTGCTAAGAGAAACGAGAAACGAATGCTAGCTCAAGGGGCCTACGAAGTGGGAGCTTCCCATTATCCTTACATGCTAGCACTTCATATAAGCTTCTTTCTTTTTCTAATTGCAGAGGTTGTTTTATTGGATCGAGGTATATCTCCATTATTCCCAGTATTTTTATTCGTTTTCTTGTTAGTCCAATTACTTCGAGTGTGGTGCCTGACATCTCTCGGAAAGTTTTGGAATACCAAAATAATTATCCTTCCTGGTGCTAACGTTGTTACAAAAGGACCTTACCTTTACTTTAGGCATCCAAATTATATTGTTGTATGTACCGAGATTCTATTACTTCCTTTAATGTTTCAGGCATATTTCACAGCACTTGCATTCACACTATTAAATTTAGCAATGCTATCTGTCCGAATTCCATTAGAAGAGAAGGCATTAATAGAAGCAACAGATTATGAAGAAGCATTAAAAAAGAAGAAGATTTCAGCTTCCTAGCTGGTATCTTCTTCTTTTTGCTTTTAAGATTAGCCTTGTTTCATTACAGCCTCTTCCACTGCGCGAGCGACAATATAATGGACTGCAGGATCTAATGGGTTTGGTATTAGCTCACCAGGTCTTGTATAATCCACAATTGCCTTCGCCGCTGCAATCAGCATTGGATACGTGATTTCTTTAGCCCCAGCATTTAAAGCACCTTTAAAAATACCTGGGAATCCTATTACATTATTTACTGAGCGACCATCTGCAGCAAAAGCAGCTCCAGCTGCAATAGCTAAAGATGGAAGAATTTCAGGATTAGGGTTAGAAAGGGCAAGAATGATTTGACCTTTACGTACCATCTCTGGCTTAATCAAACCTTCCACACCAGTAGTAGCTACGATGATGTCACAGCTCTCCATCATTTCTTCTAACGAATCGATTGTTTGCCCTCCATAATGAAGAAGACGCTCTTTCGCTGCTTCCTGACGGTCCAATCCATATACCTCTTCTACTCCATAGGCCATTAACATACGGCATATAGCTAATCCTGCTGCTCCTAAGCCTATCTGACCTATCTTCGCATTTTTGATGTCTACCTCAGTTGCTCGGCATGCAGAAAGGATAGCAGACAATGCTACCACTGCAGTTCCATGCTGATCATCATGCATAACAGGGATAGGAAGCTCTGCTTTTAATCTTTCTTCTATTTCAAAGCAATGTGGTGAACCGATATCTTCCAGCAATATCGCACCAAACCCTTGGTGAATATGTTTGATCGTTTCTACAACTTGGTCTGGATCACTAGTATCTAATAGAATCGGTATACCGCTCAATCCTACAAACTGATCTAACAGTACAGATTTCCCTTCCATTACAGGCATACCTGCAACAGAACCAATGTTACCTAACCCTAATATAGCAGTTCCATCCGTTACAATAGCCACTGACTTTCCTATAGAAGTAAAATATTGAGCCTTGTCTGGTTCATTAACAATTTCCATGCAAACGCTAGCAACACCAGGTGTGTAGATTCTTTGAAGATCTCCTAATGAACGAACGTCATATCTGCTCTTCATCGCAATCTTTCCACCTTCATGTGCTTTCAACACATCATCACTGATTGCTTGAATTTTCACGCCGTTTCCAATAGCTTCTATATTACTTATAATTTTCTCGAAATCTTTTTTAGACTTGCTTGTAACAGATATGTCGCGAATAGTAGTTAAAGCACCACTTTTTAAAGTTGTAATATCCCCTATATCGCCTTCTCCCATTCCAATGGCAGTTGCTACCTTAGCAAAGTTACCCGGTTTAGAAGGTGTTTCTACTATTATATTACGAATAATATGTTGGTTTTCCATAGTTTTCTCCTAATCTCTAACTATTTTTGAATTATATGATTATAACACAAAAATGCTATTTGTTTGATAATGAAGACATTTATTTTACAGAAAAAAGTGATAGTCAGGAAGGGTTTATCTTATAGGGGGGCGTAAGAATTATGAAGATTTACTGCTATAAGAAAATCCAAACATAAAAAAACCTAATTTCTCGGTTCATAAGTGAGAAATTAGACTTTAGTTACTTCATGAAATCGCCCTATAATGGAAAATCAAGTGTGTTGTTTTAAATAAGATAGACCAACTATAATTTAAGAGTATAGCTCATTAATATCTATTCCATTTCTTCTTGCTGAATATGATATTCCATCGCTTGATTAAACCATATTTGTTCATCTTCTGTTAAAAGAGAAGTTGTCATATCTTCAAGCTCTTGAATATCAAGTTCTCCTTCTATATTCGTATCAAAGATTTTTTGCATCAGATCCTCACCAAGAAATGAGAAAAATTCTTCTATATAGTTCTTAATCATTCGCTGTACTTTCAGGTCCTCTACGGGTTTACCATATAATTGTTTCACTTCTTTAGACAATTGAGTAAACGTTTTATCTAAAGAGATTTTTTCTTCTTCCGATTTCTTTTCTAACTCTTCCACGACATCCACGACATCCGTTAACATATGGCGAACCATCCATTCTTTTTGTATATGTT
>NZ_JBAEAP010000494.1:0-3393 GCF_056205495.1 Psychrobacillus sp.
AATCCTCAAAATATAGAGTTTTTCTACCAAACATTTCGGAAATTTCATTATGAGGAACTTCAAGATCCTGAAATCTCTTTTTCCAAAATTGCAAAGCTGTCTCACTTTTTACACGAAGCCCCGTGTTACTAATGCTCGACACTCCAGGATATGTTCTCCCTGCCATTGGTATGTCAAAATACGTCATATCCGTTCCAGGAGTCCCTACTGCATCAGCATAAAACAAATGATACGATGATGGATTATCCTGATTTACACTTTTTTTAACCAAACGCATCCCCAATATCCTTGTAAAAAAATCATGATTTTTACTTATATCAGCGCTTATAGCAGAAACATGGTGAATTCCAGCCAATTTCATATGATGACCTCCATTTATCTCGAATTCGAGATATTTATAATACCTATTTTATCAAATACAATTTTTTAATGCAAATTTCTAACTTATTTGTAGTAAGAGGATGAGACATAACTATTAGAAAAATTAAAAGACGTGAAATCAGCAAATTGATTTCACGCCTATAATTCTTTTAAAGGTAACTGATTTCTAATTAAAATTTCTCTATTCTCATTGTTTAGAGAGGAACCAGCGACTCCTAAGGTTCCATTTAACTAAAAACGGAACGAATAGAATCGATTAGATTATTGAAAAAATCTTTTACACTTTGCCAAAATCCTTCGTTATCTTTTATTTGATTAAACTTCTCTTCAATAGTTTTACTAAAGTCATTTAACTGATCTGACCACTTACTGAAATCGATGTCCAACTGACGAATACGGTCCATCAGGTCAATTAACAATTGACGATCTTTATCTGATAGCTCAATCTTCAATTTGGAAAGCTGTTCCGAAACTATTTTCTCTACTTCTTCACGAGAAGCAGGGTTTTGCTCAGCAATTTGCTTTTTAATTTCTGTTAAAAGCTCTGTAACCTCTTCTTCGTTTACTCCAGCATCCTTAGAAAGAATCGTTGCCACTGATAACTCTTCATTTGCTACATCTGTACGTTCTGGGTCTAGCTCTCCACCAGTAACTTCATAGGCTTTGTAAATACCAACTAGAGCAGAATGTCCTGTTACCGGCTTTGGAGCTGCAATATCTACCACCGCATCCTCAATTCCTGCTGTAAGCATTGCATTAGCATACATATCAGCAGTTACTTCTGTAATGTCATCAGGTGTCACTATGTTAATAACAAGACCCGAACCTGAATCTTTTCTAGTTATTTTTGCAGATGAGAACATTCTTGCTGAGGCATCACCATCTTTTAAATAGGTGGCTAAATCTTTTCCTGTCACAACAATTTCTTGTACATCTGATTTATCTGTAATTTTTAAGCTTTCTCTTACACTTTTCTTTTGGTCGTCAGTCAGGTTGCCTCCGTATACAACAATCGGTGCACCAAATTTTTCATTGACTACTTCGGTTCCTGTTTCTCCATTTGTATCTGCCAACGCAACATTGGAATTGGCTAAAACTCCTACAACAAGAAAAATAGCTAACCATACTTGTACCACTTTTTTCATTCCCCTAAAACCCCTTTCTCTTGGTTGGTACTATCATTAGTACGTAAAAAGGAGTAAAAAGTTCCGATAATTATCGATGCTTTTCCTCCTTATTATCTAATCCTATTGCTTCAATTCAGTCCAGCCGTCCTGTTGAATAATTTTCTTTTCTTTCATTAGTTTACCTAGGGCACGTTTAAAGGCTGCCTTACTCATCGAAAACATTTCTTTAATTTCCTCAGGTGATGATTTATCCGTAAATGGCATTTTACCACCAACATCATTTAAATAACGATAGATTGACTCTGCATCGTCACCTAAACGCTCATGCTTTCTAGGTAATAATGATCCATTTAGCGAGCCGTCGTCCTTAGTATCAATGATACGAACAGTTAGGTCTTGTCCTAATCTTGGTTCTTCTACACGTTCAGATTCATGAACAAAAACGCGATAGTTTTCCGGGACACTTAGCAAAAAGGTGCCTACAGGTAGGAGTCGATACGGTCTAGCTTGCAGGTTGCTATTTAAAAGAGTAGTTGGTGCATCAATGTATAGCTCCTCTACACGATCTTCTGTTGCCAATCGTCCAAAAAGCTCCCCTTCTCTATCCGTACGTAGGGTCATATAGAGATGATCTCCTTGAGCAGGCCATAACTCTTTTATCTTTGGTAGATCCTCAGCCTTTACCTGAACCTCTTTTGAAGTGCCAATATCGACGAATGCACCTTCTTTATCTGAAACCTTAATCACTCTTGCCCAGCCATATGTCCCTTTTTGAATGGAAGGTAGCTGAGTAGTTGCAGATAGATTACCTCTTCTATCCACAAATAGGAAAACCACAAGTGTATCATCCTCTTTTAGTTCCTCTGGCGCCTCCGAAGCATTTAAAGCTATTTCCGTGTCTTTATGCTGAAGAATCCATTTGGATCCTTCCTTGGATTTTACTTGTAATTTTAAAATTTCACCTGATAATAATTCTGTCAAAGTTACCGCTCTCCTTCTGACCATACTTTTGGTTGGTCTTTACCTACTATTTATAAATCTATAGTTTTGTTAACTCCGTAAAATGAGAGTGTTCTCCTATTTCGGAGATTTAGTGTAGCTTACTTATATTCTTTTCCAAATATATGATTTGAATTCGTTTAAGTTGTAAGTGTATGTACCTTTTCTAATTCCCTTATAACCTATTCAATTGTAAGATAAACTTTTATAGTCATTACATTTAGTCGTTTAAGTCTCTTCTTAGCTCTAGTAGCTTTGTTTGAATAGAAGTATCGTCTTCTAATATAAGAACTAAGTCTGAAATTCGGTCTATAGAGTTCCAGCTTAAATGATGTTCTATTCCTTCTACGTCTGCATAAATATTCTCTTCTTCTACACCGATTAAACGTAAAAAATCCTCTAACAATTCATGACGCTTTACTAGCTTTTTCCCTAGCTTCATCCCTTTGTTTGTTAGAGTAAGTCCACGATATTTTTCATATATTAAAAACCCATCTTTATCTAATTTCTGAACCATTTTGGTTACCGAAGATGGCAGTACTGATAATGCTTCTGCAATGTCAGACACACGAGCATAACCCTTCTGTTCAATAAGTATATAAATTTGTTCTATATGGTCTTCCATGCTTGGTGTTGGCATATTAATCTTCCTTTCATCCGTTCTTACTTATTTTACTACAATAGGCTGGCCTTCTCAATTTAAGTTAGGGTCTTACTTTTTTAAGTAGGCTATGTTGAAGTCTAGGGTTGATTTATGATGTGCTCTAAACCGGCAAGTAGAATTGATTTCCGCGCCAACCGGACGCTTTTTCGCGGGGTGAGCGATAAGCCATCACCCACGCTCACGCGAGTGGTTGTGATGGCTTATCGCTCACTCATTCCGGAG
>NZ_JBAEAP010000495.1:0-1920 GCF_056205495.1 Psychrobacillus sp.
TGCAGGGTTCCAAGCTGCAGTGGGTATCACATTTACTGAGATCCTAGGATATGTATTTGCTCCAATTGCTTGGTTAATGGGTGTTCCTGCAAGTGAGATTTTAATAGCAGGTCAAACGATGGGTACTAAGCTTGCAACAAATGAATTCGTAGCAATGTTACAATTCAGAGATCAAATTCCAAACCTTTCTGAAAAAACAGTTGCAGTAGTTTCTGTATTCTTAATTAGCTTTGCGAATTTCAGTTCAATTGGAATTGTTAGCGGTTCTCTTCAAGCGATTAATGGCGAGAAAGCTTCTATCATTTCTAAACATGGTCTTAAGTTATTAGTTGCTGCTACTATGGTATCTTTCTTAACAGCAACGTTAGTTGGTATTTTTATTTAAATTACATTTTAAATAGCGTCACTCTCTTTATTGGGAATGATGCTATTTTAGTATAAAAGGTTAGTAGGGACAGAGTGAGATCAGTTATTTTTTTCTTAAATCTAGTGAGCTAAAAATTAATTAAGACTTTTTATTATATTAGGATTAGATTAGTTCATTTTGTGGAATATAAAATGAAGTTAAGAAATAATAAAAATTTATTAGCTAAACATGAAATTTAATTTGCCGGGCGCCTTATTTTTAGAGAATATCGAATATTTAATCAGAAATACATAATATCATTTGATTAGTACTTAATGTTTTATCTACTCATTCGATTGAAAATACGATTACTCTAATTTAGTGCAAAGCATAATTAATGCTAATAAGTTTTTTATATAATATTAGTAAAGGGTGATCAGATGAAATTAGCAACTAAGATATTGTGGGCTTTAGTATTAGGTGCAATTGTAGGGGTAATATTAAACATAACCTCCCCAGAGTTATTTAAAAATGCGGATAATTTTTTATTTACCCCATTAGGAACTATCTTTTTAAACTTAATTAAAATGTTGATTGTTCCTCTTGTATTTTTCTCGATTGTAGTTGGAGTTGCAAATATCGGGGATCCTAAATCATTAGGACGTATGGGTGCAAAGGCAATGATTTTCTTTTTATGCACTACAGCTTTGGCAATCTCGATTGGAATTGCTTTGGCATTAATTTTACAGCCAGGAAGTAGTGGGAATTTTGAAACAGAGGCAGTGGATTATGAGGCTACAGAAGCACCTCCAGTTTCAGAAACTTTACTTGGCATCATCCCGGCAAATCCAATTGATGCTATGGCTAGTGGTGACATGTTGCAAATCATTTTCTTTGCTGTTTTTATCGGCTTAGGAATCAGTTATCTGGGAAGTAAAGTGGAGAGCGTGCAGAAATTTATGGAGCAGGCAAATGAACTCATGATGTTTTTAGTTACACTTGTTATGAAGTTTGCTCCACTCGGTACGTTTGGTTTAATCGCTTCAGCTGTAGGTAAACAAGGCTTCGATGCTTTAAAGGTAATGTTTATGTATATGGTGGTTGTTCTCCTTGCATTAGCTGTTCATGCAATTGTTGTTTATGGAGCATCATTAAAATTCTTAGCTAAGCAAAACCCATTAAAGGTTATAAAGGAATACTTGCCTGCTTTAACTGTTGCATTCAGTACTTCTAGCAGTAGTGCAACATTACCCGTCTCTATGGAAATTGCTCAAAAAAGATTAGGTGTACCAAAAGGGATTAGTAGCTTTGTCCAACCCTTGGGTGCGACTATTAATATGGATGGAACGGCAATCATGCAAGGTGTTGCTACAATTTTTATTGCTCAGGTATATGGTGTAGATTTAACATTTATTCAAATGCTTACGGTTGTTCTAACTGCTGTTCTTGCATCGATTGGCACGGCAGCTGTGCCGGGGGCTGGTATGATTATGCTAGCTATGGTTTTGGAGTCTGTTAACTTACCAGTAGAAGGAATCGCTTTAATTTTAGGTATTGACCGTTTACTTGATATG
>NZ_JBAEAP010000496.1:0-9265 GCF_056205495.1 Psychrobacillus sp.
AAAGCCTCCATAAATTAGCATCGATTGTAGATGCAGCTGTTCTTAGTATTTCGTTATCAATATCACAAAGCGTGACCTCATGTCCCGCTGAAGCCATTACTTGTGCAATGCCATTTCCCATGGTACCTGCACCTAATACACCAATTTTCATCATGATAACCTCCTAAAAACTCTTAGATGTTCTTTGTAATCCTTATTCCCTCTTTATTCTTTTTGACACATATCTAGCTTCAATTATCAGAATATTATCTAATAATAACATTATACTTCCTATTCCATTAGTTATCTAGAGAAACATGTAAATTATGGTTTAAAAGTAAAATTGATTGCTCCCGAGTATAAATAACTACTTAAATTAGGTTACATAATAGACGAACACTATCCATCAATAAAACATATGTAAAACATCTA
This sequence comes from Psychrobacillus sp., assembly GCF_056205495.1. Taxonomy (NCBI): domain Bacteria; kingdom Bacillati; phylum Bacillota; class Bacilli; order Caryophanales; family Bacillaceae; genus Psychrobacillus; species Psychrobacillus sp. The sequence continues at coordinate 412 of NZ_JBAEAP010000496.1, forward strand.
CCTCTAATAATCCAATTAAATAGCTCTAAAAAAGACTTCTACTTAAAAAAGTAAAAGTCCTATACTAAATTAATTTACATTCTCTATAATGACGGCTATTCCCTGGCCACCACCGATACAAAGACTTGCGACTCCATATTTTAATCCTCTTCTCTTAAGCTCATATGCTAAAGAAAGGAAGACCCTAGTCCCACTTGCCCCTACTGGGTGACCTAGTGCAATTGCTCCTCCATTGACATTCGTTTTGTCTCTATCTAATCCTAACTCTTTTTCTACTGCTAAATACTGAGAGGCAAAGGCTTCATTTACTTCTATTAAATCTATTTCCTCTAACGTCATTTCTGCACGAGCAAGTGCTTGTTTAATTGCCGGTACTGGGCCAATCCCCATAATGGATGGATCAACTCCAGCTATCCCCCACGAGATAATCTTAGCTAATGGCTTAAGCTCATGCTTCTCCACGGCCTCACCGCTTGCTATAATAACCGAGGCCGCTCCATCATTAATACCACTAGCATTACCCGCCGTCACGGTTCCATCTTTCAAAAAGGAAGGCTTAAGGGATGCCAGCTTTTCCTGAGTAACTTTCCCCTTAATATGCTCATCCTGATCCACCATTACAGTTCCCTTCCTAGAAGGAACCTCTACAGCTACTATTTCCTCTGCAAATCTGCCCGATTCCTGTGCATGAGCTGCTCGTTTTTGGCTAAGTAAGGCAAACTCGTCTTGTTCTTCTCGAGGTGAGCTATATTGCTCTGCTAGCTTCTCAGCAGTCATCCCCATGCCACTTCCTATATACTCATCCGTCAAAGTACTAAGCACCATATCCTCATACTTCATAGTCCCCATCTTACTAGTACCAAATCTAGCAGTGAAATTTGCATAGGGAGACATCGACATATTTTCAGCACCACCTGCGAGAACAATATTCGCTTCGCCTAACAGGATCATTTGAGCACCCGATACAATTGATTGACAGCCTGAGCCACATAAGCGATTCACATTCATCGCTGGAACCTCTACTGGTATACCTGCCTTCAATCCGATATGGCGTGAAAGGAAAGCTGCGTTCGTACTAGAATGAATGACGTTTCCATATATAACATGATCGATTTGATCCGGCCCGACTTCCGATCGTTTCATTGCTTCTCTTGCTGTTGCTGCACCTAAGTCATCTGCTTTAACTTGAGCAAAGGATCCCCCAAAGCTCGTAAATGCTGTCCTTGCTCCATCAATTAAATATACTGTTTTCATCCACTGTTCCTCCTAACTGTTTCGAAGAGAATTCTTTAAAACCTTTCCGCTCGCATTTCTAGGAAGGCTTTCCATAAAGTCGACCTCTACTGGCATTTTAAATTTTGCCAAGCGTTTAGAACAAAATGCCAATATTTCTTCCTCCGTTATCTCATTCATATCTTTTAAAACAACAAACGCCTTAGGCACTTCCCCATACACTGTGTGAGGGACTCCAACAACTGCCGCCTCTAGCAGCTCGGGAACTTGATAGAGAACTTCTTCCACCTCCACGGGATAAACATTCTCTCCGCCTCGGATAATCATATCCTTCTTTCGATCGACAATATAAAGCAGGCCATCCTCATCAAACCTACCTAAATCCCCGCTATATAACCAACCATTTTGGATTGCCCGATTCGTTTCCTCCTCGTTCTTTAAATACCCCTTCATCACCTGAGGACCCTTCACGACAATTTCTCCTACCTGGCCATGTGGTAACGGATCTCCAAATTCATCAACCACTTGAACTTCTGTCTTCGGTAGTGGTTCTCCTACAGACCCGACCTTATCCAGTGCATAATGGTCCTTTAAGGTTGTTGCTGCAGGAGAATTCTCTGTTTGCCCATAGAGATTTTGAACCTTTACATTTGGGAATAAAGATTTCACCTTTCGAACGAGCTCATAAGGCATTGGAGCAGCACCATAAGTCAATAGCCTCAAACTTGGAAGCTCTATTTGTTTAATCTTTGACGTGTTCAATAAAATACTGTACATCGCAGGTACTCCAAAAAATATAGTAATTTTCTCTTGCTCCATTGTAGTCAACGCCTGCTCCGGAGAAAATGCCTCCTCTATGACAATTGTCCCTCCTGCATAAATTACTGGAATACTAAACACATGACTCGCTGCGCAATGAAATAGCGGTGCAACAATCTGCATTCGATCTCTTTCATTCAGATCCATTGCTTCTCCCCATATTTGTGCGGTCGCATATACATTTTGAGCAGAAAGCATGACTCCTTTTGGCTTCCCAGTTGTACCTGACGTATAAAAAATTACACTTGTCTGTTGTTCATTTATAGCGACTTCATTCATTACTAAGCTTGAATCTGCAAATATAGCCTCTAGTGTATTATCCCCACCAACCTGTATGGTGTGTAAAAATCCTTCAAATGTCTCCGGTATTTCATGCAATACAGGTTCCAATCGAACATCATAAACGAGTGCCTTCGCCTCCGAATGCTTGAATATATATTCAATCTCAGGTGCAGCAAGCTTTGTATTAACGGGCATAACTGTAAAACCGCCTAGCTGGCACGCATAATAACAGATTAAAAAGTAATCCGAGTTATTTAAATATAGGGCGATAACGTCCTCTTGTTTATAGCCCTTTGCTTGAAAAAAGCCTGCAAGTCGCTTTGCTTTTTCATAAAATGCGGAATAAGTAATCTCTCTTCCATTGAATTGCGTAATAATGTGATTAGGTCGCTCTTTTACGTGTGCTGCCAATTGTTCAGTAATTAACATAATAACCAATCCCCTTTTTAATTGATTAAGCTCACTTCATTACCTTCAATAAATAATCACTATAAATTTGTTGCAATTCTACTAGAGATTTATCTCCAGCCTTCTTATACCATTGCTGAATCCAATTTAGAGCACCCAATAGCATCATGCGTACAATTTTAGGTTCATTAATATTGAATTCTCCACATTCTATACCAGCAAGAATTACCCGGTCGAACCAGCCCTCGTACTCATTTCTTTTCTTTAAGATGGGATGAAGGTGGTCCATTGAAAATGTTTCATCTGGCTTAATGATCATGTTAAAGGATTCCTTTTCCTTTACTGCATATTTCACATGAATAGCAATCATTTGCCGAAGCCTTACTTCATTTGAAACGTTGGAATGAAAAGCCTCGCGAAGCTCGTCAATTGCCTGCTCCAACACAAGCTCATGACATCGGAAGATCAAGTCCTCCTTATTTTTAAAATAATAGTAGAGTGACCCCTTCGTCATTTGAAGTTCAGCTGCGATTTCTTCCATCGTCGCTCGCTGATGTCCCTTTTCATTCATGATCTTCACTGCAGAAAGAATAATTTCCTCTTTTTTTTTCGTAATTTTGTTAGGTGAGATTGCCAAAAGGATTACCTCCTTGTGCATTTACAAATCTAGCTTTTTAGCAATAATCGTCTTCATAATCTCAGTGGTACCTGCGTAAATACTTGCTACGGGAATGTCCCGATATCTTCTAGCAATCTCGTACTCTTCCATATACCCATAGCCCCCATGCAAATGTAAGCATTCCGCAGCCACTCGCTTCGCCATTTCACTAATCCACCATTTGGCCATCGCCACTTCCTTCACTAAATCCTCTCCGGCAATGTGACGCGCAGTTAATGAGTTAATATAAGTTCTCCCTATATCAATTTCCGTTGCCATTTCAGCAATTTTAAACTGGGTATTTTGAAACTTACTGATAGACTGACCAAATGCTTTTCTATTCTTTATGTAATCTAGTGTGATTCGAAGCATTTCCTCAGCTTCCACCTGACATTGAATAGCTACAATTAGTCGTTCCTGCTGAAGGTTTTGCATTAAATAATAAAACCCCTTACCTTCTTCCCCTAGTAAATTATCCACTGGGACTCGAACGTCCTCAAATATCAACTCACCAGTATCACCGCTATGAATACCGATTTTATCGAGCTTCTTCCCACGCTTGAATCCTTCCATGCCTTTTTCCACGACAAGCAAGCTGATGCCTCTATGAGCGGGCTGTGCGGAAGGGTCCGTCTTACAAACGATAATTGCAAAATCTGCAATCGTCCCATTCGTTATAAACGTCTTTTCTCCATTTAAAATATAATGGTCACCATCACGACGAGCTGTCGTTTTAATACCCGCCAAATCCGATCCTGCACCCGGTTCCGTCATACCAATAGCATTGATTAACTCCCCAGTAACGCAACGTGGCAGCCACCTTTGCTTTTGTTCCTCTGTCCCAAGCTCCGCAATGTAAGGGCTTACAATATCCGAGTGAAGACACATACCACTTGCCAACCCTTGACCAACACGCTCCAACTCCTCCGTTAGAACCATAGAATACGAGAAATCTAACCCTAAACCTCCATAAGACTCATCAACCCATGGACACAAAAAGCCATTCTCCCCCATCTTCAGCCAAAACGAACGAGGAATCTCGCGCTTCGCCTCCCACTCCTCATAAAAAGGATATGCCTCCTTATCAAGCATTCTCCTTAAAGACTTCCGAAACAGCTCATGCTCCTCTGTCAAAAACGCAGCATTCACCTTCATCCCCCCTTAATTAATTCAGAAAATTATTACTATTAACAATTATACAATCCAAACAAACAAAATAAAACTAAAAATTGAACGCCGTTTAAATTATAAAAATAATCTAGAGCAAAGCGAATGATTGCAGGAATATTGCAGAATTATTGCGGGTGCCTGGCACCTGCAATAATTCTGCAATCAAATCTGTTATCCCTTCCCCTTAGTAAGTAACGCAAAAACACCCCAGCAAATTGCATGCTAGGGTGTCTGTGTGCATTATTTATTTCTGTTATTGTCGTCATTTGAGGAAAGGTCATCATATGGATGTAAATCATCTGTTGATGGAATGTTATATCCAGTGCTCGGTGAATCCTCCTCATGAGCTGCATCCATTGGGTTTTCTGTAGGAGTATCTATACCATTTTGTGGTTCGAAGTCTCCAACTGGTTTAACCTCGTCGATATGTGGCCCTTTTCCTCTTCTTAAACTTTTTTCTACTTCTGAAGGATCACGGAAATTTTCTTTGAATGATTCTTTCATTCCCTTAGCTTCCGCTTTATATCTTTCCTTTGAAACGTCTGCATCCTCAATGCTTTTTTCCATTTTACTTAAATAACGAGCTGCGTGCTCACGTCCTCCTAAACCAAACGCTAGACCGAACGCCAAAGCTACTCCGCCTAGTATTAAAATAAATGCAGAGTTAATAATTGCTGCTGCAATACCTAACTGACTTAATGCCATGAAAAATGCAAAGGCTAAGATAGCGTACTTAGCAACGTAACGTAGGAAATGTGGAGTACCAGAGGAATGCTTCATAACGCTTCCTACTAATTTCTCTACTAAACTTGCTAACCAGAATCCTACGGCCAATATAACAACTGCCGCAATGACATGAGGTAAATAAGCAAATATTGCTGTTCCAAGAGTAACCATAAACTCTAGTTCTAACACTTGTAGAGCTTCCACTACAAACAATAAAATAATAAATACTTGTACGATAGTACCAATTATTGCTGCAAAGGAAGGAGCGGATCCTCCAGTTGAAGCGAAGCCCATTTTACCAAATATCGAGTTGATGCCAAGGTTTTGAAGTAAAGTAACAACTACGTCTTTGACCCACTTAGCAACAACAATACCTACAAGCACTAGTACAATTGCTACGAAAATCTTAGGCAGCATGGCTAAAATATTATTTAACATTGCAATTGCTGGCTGTGAAATACCTTGTAAATCTAAAATTTCCAAAGCAGTAATGGAAACTGGAATAATGATTAATACAAATACAACGATTCCTACAATCTTAGAAAGGCTCGTACCTTCGATGAAACTAGAAAGCTTCATTTTATCTGCAAGCTTATCTGCTCCTGCAGCCCGTAGAAACTTCTCTACTAATGTACGGACAAGCTTAGCTACAAACCAGCCGATTGCAAACACGATTGCTGCTGACACTAACTTAGGTATGAAATTGAAGAAGCTAGCAAGCATACCTTCTAAAGGTCCACTTAATCCATCAATGCCAAGTGCGTTTAGTACTGCTGGAATGAACAAAAGGAAGATTAAATAATATGCGATATTTGCAACAGTATCTGTCCATTTTACTTGATCGACCTTAGAAGGATCTCCTCCAGTTTTCATAATGTATTTATTAAGACTAAATCTATTTCCAGTCATCTTAATAACTTTTTTAACAAGCGTAGCTAGAACCCATGCAAACAGTAAGATGAGACCAGCTTTCAAAATGTTTAGCACACCACCTGTAATCCCTGAATACATAGAGACAAATGGAGATACTAAATTACCCATATTTAAAATAGAAAAGAACAGGATAAATGCAAAGATCAATACAATAAAGAAAACTACCTTACTTAGAATTTTCTCTACCGACCACTCACCCTTAATATTTCCAAGTCTTTCATTGACACGGTACTTCCTTAAAAGCTTAAACGTAGCATTTTCTAGTAGCTTAGCTACAAAAAAACCGATTAATAAGACCAATAATGCTAATAAAAGCTCTGGTAAAAAGTGAAGGGTGTTCCTCCAATATAATTCATCAAACATTCCATGTCCTCCTTTGTTTTATAAATGTTCCCAACCTCCATCTACCCGTCCTACGATTCTTCTAAACTAAAGAATTTATCAAAAGCGGAATATACAGCCTGACACATGCAAATCAAATATCCTATATACTCCCTATTTTTAGGTCCTTTGATTCACTAAATTTCACTTGCACTTTTATTAATAAAAGAAAAAATAGCTATTCTAATCATCATTAAGCTCGCGAAGATTCAATTTCGCTCGCTATGCGCTATTTTATTTGAGAAATCCCTTCGTATTTTTTTCTACAATCCTATTTTTTGCATAAATAAAAACTGTAGTAGCTCTATGCCACCACAGCTCTATAAAAGAAGCTCAAGTTATATTACGGCTTACTTATCATTTATACTTTCGATCGCTTGTTTTACACTACCAAAGGTTTGGAAGGAACTAAAATCAATTCCTGCCTTTACAATTACCATGGAAAGATTAGGTCGGATGCCGGTGAACAACACATGAATACCAAGCAGCTCTAATACATTATGAATGGTGAAAATGTGCTGAGCGATTTCCTCATCAATTGTTAGAATCCCTGAAAAATCAATGATTAAAAAATCAATGTCCATGTCAGGAATGGTAGGCAATACATAGGTCAACAAATGCTGAACTCTAATGTAATCTATAGACCCAACAAGTGGCAGAATTGCTACTCCATGCTGAATTGGTACGATTGGAGCGCTCAAATCGTTGATTGCTCTTTGATGCTCTAGGATCATTTGTTCCCTATGGTCCTCATAGACATGCATTTTATTAACCATCCACACATCAAACAAGTAACTAATTTGACTGTTGATACTCACAATGCTTTCAGAGGAAATATTCAATGATAAACAAATTTCATTGAGATATTCTAAAAAAATGGTTCTACTTTTAACAGTGGTCGCGATATGGGCAGAAAAGCTTGAAAAATTAGCGATTTCATCACTTCGTACTTCATTGATCCAATGAGCCAATTCCTCTTCGGCGATATTTTTAGGTTTATTAAGTGCTGCACCTAAGATTGATATAAGTTCTTGATTTCTTTTTTTCGTTGTTATATATGGTTCAATATTTATATTTTTATCCATGCTTTGTGCTTCCGCAACAACACGTTTGGTTAGCTCTTCTCCAATTGTTTCTGCATTTTTTACAAGATACTCACTCACAGTTAAAATTTCATTCATTTATTTACACACCTTTTAAGAAGATTTCGTGGCGATTGCTAGTTCAGTTCGATTGATTTGATGATGAGATGCATTCCAAACAGCTTTCCCGTCTCCGACTAAAAAGACCTGTGGTGACTCATGCTTAACGCCCAAATCACTCTCCATTTCATTTGAAACCGGTCTGCTCTCCCTCACCTTAACTAAATACTTCTCTATTGGCGTGTCAAATGATTCAAATTCTCGAAAAGCCCTCGCACTAATTGGGCAAGTAGTACTGTGTTTTAAAACCAAAATCTTCTGGGCATCAGAAAGCTTTAATATATCTTTCCATTCATCAACACTCGTAATTTCCTTATAACTCGTCACAAAAATCACCCTACCCTTTCATCATTCTCCATACCCTATATGCTCCCCATTAAACCAATATTACACATCATTGCGACAAGTTTAGTTATTATTACAGGATGTCTTTATATTATTTATTACAGGTGCCTGGCACCTGTAATAATATAAAGGCGCCTGTCCTAGCTTCTAAAAGTAGAAATATCCCACTTTTAGGAAAATATTTGTTTAATGTATATTATATTTGGATATTAAAAGAGTAAGTACGAGAACATCAAGGAAGGAGCAACATGATGAGAAATAAAAAAAGAACGTTAATAATTACATCCATTCTTTCGACTACATTCTTATTAGGAGCTTGCAATGATAACAACGATGAGATTGATGAAAATGTAATGAAATCCGATGTAGTTGAGCCAAACCCAGCTGATGATTCTGCACAAGTTGTTACTAATCCGGAAACAGACTATGGCTTCCAGGAATTCACTATGATTATCGATACTCCAGACAACGAAGATGCGGTCATTGTAGAGTATAAATTGGACTCATCTTCAGCAGTTTATAAAAATATGCACACAGCAGTAAACGCAGAAGGTGAAGGAGCAGCAGAAACACTTGATCCTATCTTTCAAGACTTAAATTTAACGAAAGAAATGAATACGGAGGATGTAGTAGAAGAGGTTTCAAAAGCATTTGAAGTAGAAGACTTCACTGCATTTAACTTAGACATCCAATATGA
>NZ_JBAEAP010000497.1:0-5885 GCF_056205495.1 Psychrobacillus sp.
TTCATGTAATCCAAAGTCAGTTCCATAAGTTACATCATAGTTTTTCACTGCTTTGTTTACAACATAAATTGCGCTACGGAATTGAGTAGGAATTACTGGAACTTGCTCTGACATGTATACTTGGAAATCACGGGATGCTTGCGCACGTTTTGCAGAGTCAAATGCATCCGGTGAATCGATAGCTGTTAATAATTCATCTAATTCAGGTGAAGTAAAACGGCTATAGTTAAATGCTGAGTCTTTTCCGTATAATCCTAGAGGTGATGGGTTTGTACCAGTTCCCCATGCTCCCATGTAAATATCAATTTCAGGATCATCTGCTTCTACTTTATCATAGAAGGAGTTCATTTCGATTAAACGTCCAGATGTTAATACAACTTTCAGACCAACGTCTCTCCAGTTTTGGATCCAATACGCTGCCATTTCTTCAGCTGTAACATCACCTGACATACCAGCATAATTAATCTCTAATTTTTCGCCTTCTGGAGTTTCACGGAATCCGTCTCCATCGATATCTTTATAACCAGCTTCGTCTAATAATTGCTCTGCTTTTGCTGGATCATACTTAAGCCCTTCTAAAGTATCATCATAGAAAGAAGCAAATGCTGGTGGTATTAAACCAGTAGCACGAGTACGTAAATTATCATAATATGCTTCATTTACAGACTCTACATCTAAAGCATATCCCATTGCCATACGTAAGTTTAGATTTGCCATCTTCGCATTTGGATCCATCGTACTTAATTTAGCTTTAGTGTCAAATTTCCCTAATTTAAACCCAAGGTAAGAATAAGAAAGTTCTGGTTGTACAAGTATAGAAGCATTTTTAAATTCTTTTACTTCCGCATATTTCGTTGCTGGTAATGATCCAGCTGTCATATGGTATTCACCAGTTTCTAACGCTTTAGAGATTGAGCTAGAAGGTACTACCTTTAAAAGTACTCCATCCAACTTAGGCTCTCCTTTAAAGTAATGTTCATTTTTTACGAATTGAACAGATTCACCAGGAATAATTTTTTCAAATTTAAATGCACCTAAAGATAATGGATTTTTACGAACTGGGTCCGATTCTAACAATTGACCTACTGGAATGTCTTTCAAAATATGGCTTGGTTCAGCAGAACTCCATAACCCGTCTCCACCTGAATAAATTGCTGGAGATAATTTTTTAAAGGAAATTTCTAATGTAGTTTCGTCAACTTTTTTCAATCCAGAAATTGTATCTGCAGTTCCTGCATTATACTCTTCTGCACCAATAATGTTTTTAAAATCTCCGTCATAACGAATACCTTGGTAGTCTGGGTGACCAATGATTAAATATGGAAGCATAACATCTTCAATTTTCAAAGGCTCGCCATCTGACCATTTTACACCTTCACGAATTTTAATCGTTGCTTTGTTTGTTGTAGGGTCTGCTTCAAGTGTAGCAATACCTCTGTCATCAATTAGAAAGTCACCATCTACAGAGAAAATGGAATTACTTGCGTAATCTAAAATATCTGCATCTACACCATTTTGATATAATACTAGAGAGAAAATGCCTTCAAAAGGAGTATCTGTTCCTAAAGCTACTTTCAAGATACCTCCGTCAATTGCTTCGCCCTCATGCTCTACTTTTTGAGCGAATTCAGATGAACCTTCTTCTGCAGCAGGTTCTTCCTCTTTATCTTCTTCTTTATCCTTATCTTCCTCAGTCTTTGCTGGCTCTGTTGTTCCTTCAGTATTTGAACCTGATGATTCTTCTTCGTTGTTACATGCGCCTAACACAAGCATAAATGCTATTAGTACAGCTAATAATGTCCAAAGCTTCTTATTCATCCTTTTTCCTCCTTTTTATATATCTTTATATATCAAACGAAATCGTTTAATACCATCTTCATTATCCTTGCCTTTGTCTTGCGTCTGCCGAGCGACGTAGCGCTTGCCCTACATAATTGATGGAAAGCATTAATAACAAAATTAGCAAGGAAGCTGGTAGCCATACCCACCATTTGTCCTCTAAAATTAACGGATTATTCGCGTAACTCACAAGAGTTCCCAAACTAGGTACAGATTGCGGTAATCCAAAACCTAAATAAGATAATCCTGTTTCTAAACCTACATTTCCTGCAAAACTTAAAGTCAGTTCAACTATTAGAATAGAGCTAAGATTAGGCATAACACCTGTAAAGATAATTCTGCCATTGCCAGTTCCTAATGTTTTAGAAGCATTTATATAATCTCTTCTACTCTCGGTTAATGACTTACTTCTAACCAGTCGGGCCGTTGACACCCATAAAAAAGTACTCATAATAAGAACGAACTCAAATATAGAGTATTTTGGAATAATTGTTACAAACACAATGATGATCATCAAAGTTGGAATAGTGATGAAAAAGTCAATAATTCTCATAAATATATTGTCGATTAAACCACCAAAGTAGCCTGTAATCATACCAATGGCCACACCTACAATACCTGTAATAATTGTCACCGATAAAGCTATAGTAATGGAGTTTCTAGCTCCGATGATTAACTGTCCTAAAATGGAACGCCCACCCTGATCAGCTCCCAGAATAAACTTTTCGCCAGGTTCTGAAAATTTGTCTCTTAAACTTACATTCATTAATTCTTCTTGATTGATCATCGCGGCTGAGATATAGATAGCTACTATCCCAATGACTAAACAAAATAACGAGAACATTGCTAACTTATCTTTTTTAAACTCTCTCACTAATACTTGAAAACCTGTAGGCGGAGAGCTTTGTGTGTTTTTTTCTAGAATTTCTGTATTAAGTATTTGTTCACTCATCATACTCTCTCCTTAACCTTATATTTTGGTCAATCTATTCTAATACGTGGATCTACAATGCTCATGATGATATCAGACAATAGACTACCTAATAAAGTTAAGAAGCCAAACAGCAATACTAAAGCTGTAATAACGCTATAATCCCTGGAGGATATAGACTGCATAAACAATTGCCCCATGCCTTGATATCCAAAAATGGTTTCTATAAATATGGAGCCGCCTAGTAACCCAGTAATTGTAAACCCTAGAAAAGCTGCAATTGGCAATAATGAGTTTCGGAAAATATGTCTACTGTATACTTTTTTAATAGGAATTCCCTTACTTCTTGCTGTACGAACATAATCCATCGATTTTGCATCTATAATTTCAGATCTTAGGTACTGAATTACTGCGGTAGTTCCAAGGATCGCATAGGTCATTGCAGGCAATAGCATATGATAAATTCGGTTCCATACATACCCAAGGGTGCCTTCCTCGTACTTTATGTCCACCGTACCTGCTGTTGGAAACCATCCAAGATGATAACCGAAAAAGAATAATGCTAGTAAACCAAGTACGAATGTTGGGATAGCGTAGGTCACAAAAGAGTATAGTACGATTGTTTTATCTAGGAATGTATCTTGAAAGCGACCCGCTAATACTCCTAACGGAATAGCTATTAAGTATAGAAGAACAACGCTGAGCAAGGATAGCCACAGTGTGTTCATCGCTCGAAATCCTATTAAATCCGCAACAGGCATACTATACGTATAACTCTTACCAAAATCTCCTTGAATTGCATTCGTAATCCAATTGTAGTATTGTACATACCAAGGATCATAAAATCCTGCTAACACTCTCATTTCTTCTAAACGATTAGGATCGGATTCTGGAGTTATTAAACCAGTGAATGGATCTCCAGGCATTTGCTTAGCTAATATAAATATTAGTAGGCTTAAGACAAAAAGCTGTGGAATCATGGCTAAAACTCTTCTTAATATTGTTTTCCACATATTACATGACCTCCTTGTTTCTAGTGGCCATTGCTACTTGATGAGTAGTTGAGATTGGTATTAAATCTAATACTTTCCCATCCTTATCAAAGTATTTCTGATGATCAGTTACGTAATTTTTTTCTACTTCAATTCTTTCTCTTTTTCTAGCTTCTCTACCTTTTGGATTTACGTCAGGTATAGCCGACAGTAATCTTCTTGTATAGATATGTTGAGGATTTGTATAAATATCTTGCCTACTGCCAGTTTCTACAAATTTACCTTTGTACATAATAGAAATTTCATCACACATATGTTTAACTACACCCAAATCGTGGGATATAAATAAGTAACTTAATCCTAATTCTCTTTGTATATCTTTCATAAAATTTAACACTTGTGCTTGAACTGATAAATCTAGTGCCGATACTGGTTCATCTGCAATGATCAATTTAGGATTTGTTGCAATAGCACGAGCAATGCCAATTCTTTGTTTCTGACCGCCTGAAAACTCATGAGGATACTTTACCTTTACATCCTCGCTCATTCCCACTATTTCTAACAGTTCATTGATTTTTCTTTTTTCTTCGGTAGGAGACAGTTTCAAAAAGTTTCTAATAGGTTCTGCTATGATATCTTGAACTCGTTTTCTAGGATTTAAACTTGAATGGGCGTCTTGAAATATCATTTGAATATCTCGATTATAGGCAGAAGAAGGACTACGACGGCTATTTGTAACATCCTGTCCTTCGTATATGATTTGTCCAGATGTTATTTTTTCAAGTCCAATAATTGATTTACCAGTAGTAGACTTCCCACAGCCAGATTCTCCTACTAAACCATACGTTTTCCCTTTTTCAATTTCTAACGAGATTCCATCTACTGCATGCACACGATCAACCACTGTATTAAAAAATCCACCTCTTATAGGATAATGAACATGTAAGTCCTTAATTTGCATAAAACTCATTGGTTACTTCCCCTTTCTCACCCTCAAAATGAAAATGCTGCCAACATGTGCATCTGACAAGGTGTCCTGGAGAAACTTCATGCAATACTGGATTTTTTTCATGTGTCTCTTCACTGATCCAAGGGATTCTGGCAGAAAATCTACATCCTTCTCGAGGCAATTTGGCTAAAGAAGGTACAATTCCTTGAATAACTTCAAGCCTATCATTCTCACTATTCATCTGTGGAATAGAGTTAAATAATGAACGTGTATAAGGGTGTAATGGATTGGAAAATAGTTCCTCTACAGGAGCCTCTTCAATAATTTGTCCTGCGTACATTACTGCAACCCTGTCGGCTACTTCAGCTACCACGCCTAAGTCATGTGTTATTAATATAATTCCCGAACCTGTTTCTTTTTGAAGGTCAATTAGTAGATCAAGTATTTGAGCTTGAATTGTTACGTCCAATGCAGTAGTTGGTTCATCTGCAATGATTACTTTAGGCTTACAAGAGATTGCAATCGCTATGATAACTCGCTGTCTCATACCTCCAGACAATTGATGTGGGAATTGTTTTGCTGTTCGCTCTGGATTTGGGATACCTACTTGTTTTAATAACTCTAATACTCTTTTTTTTCTTGCAGACTTACTCAACTTTGTATGAAAGGCAAGGCTTTCTTCAATTTGGTCTTGAATCTTCATCAACGGGTTTAATGCAGATAAGGGATCTTGGAAAATCATCCCTATTTCTTCTCCTCGAACAGCATTAAAGTTTTCGTCATTCAATTTAGCAAGATTGATACCATTGTATATAATTTCGCCTTCTACTCTTGTTTTGTTGTGGTCATGTAACCCAATAATGGACGTTGCTAAAGTAGATTTCCCACAACCTGATTCTCCTACGATTGCCAGAATTTCATTTCTCTTTAGCGAAATGGATACCCCATCCACGGCATCATAATATGTATCTTTTATTCTGAATCCGGTATGTAAATTGTTTATGGTTAATAGCTGTTCTGAGTTGTTCAAACTAATTCTCCTCTCACGCAACTTTATGTTCGGTCTGGTATATTTCCAAATAATTAAAGATTAAAACTTTTCTGTTATTTGATTCCTTTTGTAAAGTCTATTACAGGATGATTACAAGCGCAATATAAATTTTTTATATATTTA
>NZ_JBAEAP010000498.1:0-3248 GCF_056205495.1 Psychrobacillus sp.
TTCGTATGTTCATGCTCGCCAATGTTCTTATTCAAATAGGCATGGGTGTTTTTTCTGTAATGTACAATTTATACATTAAAGAGCTTGGATTTCCGGAAACGTTAAACGGTAAAATAATCGCGATGACCTCCCTGGCTTCTGCAATCATGTTAGTGCCTGCCGGGTTTCTTAGTGACCGTTTTGGAAGAAAGAAAATTATTATGATAGGGGCATTTGTCGCAGCAGGTACATTATTTTATAGAAGTTTGATGGTTAGCGAGCAGTCTTTAGTGTATGCTGCTTTTTTTACGGGCCTCTTTATGGCGCTTGTTCAAGTATCAGGGATACCTTTTTTAGCTGAGAATTCAACCGCCAGTGAACGGATGCATCTATTTAGTATTCATTTTTCACTTATGACTCTAGCCGGGGTAGTTGGGAGCCTAGGGGGTGGGGTCTTAGCTGATTTACTGCATGCATTAGGTGGTCTATCTGTAGAGGATGCCATCAAATATGTGTTAATCATTGGAGCTACGATATTTACTCTAGGTCTCCTGCCGCTTACTAAGTTAAATCCGGTAGGGAATAGAGCTCCATCAAAGGATAATCAAGATGACAAAAGAACACCTGAGCCAAGCAGCTTCAGAAAAAATGTGAAGATTATCATTCTATTTGGCTTTGCAAATTTATTAATAGGTACTGGCTCTGGGCTAGTAATTCCTTATCTAAACTTATATTTTTCTAATCGATTTGATGCTTCGAATTCATATGTAGGACTTATTTTATCACTTGGATCGGCTATGACAGCGGTGGCAATGTTATTAGGGCCTGCTTTAGTTAAGCGAGTAGGAAAGGTGAGGGCGCTCGTTATTTTTCAGCTGTTATCTATCCCGTTCCTTTTTATAACTGGCTATACGAACTCTCTTGTAATTGCATCCATTGCCTTCCTAATGCGACAGGCGCCGATGAATGCGGGTAATCCAATTCAGAGTGCCATAGCCATGGAGTTAGTTCAGGATAAATATAAAGGGCTTGCGAATTCGGTCAATCAGATGGTGTTCAATGTCGGGTGGGCAAGTACAGGAGCTATTTCTACCGGTCTTGTGATGACCTTTGGGTTCTATTGGGGCTATGCGTATACATTTACAATTACAGGAGTATTGTACTTGATTGCCTCTACGTATTTCTTTTTGGTCTTTGGTAGGAAAAAGCTGGATAGTGTGTAGCATAAAAGCAACCTTTGTGATTAAACAAAGGTTGCTTTAAATATCATTTCTTTTTTACTTTTATTCGATAAGATAAGCAGTTTTCTAAGCTGGCAACCTGCTGATAGGTCCATGTGTTGTAGTCCATTGCCCCTCCAGGAAAGTAGCCTACTACTTGTAAGCCTGCTTGATGACACAACTCATCTATTTGTGCGGGTGCATAACATGCTAGTATTTGTGTGAATTTTTCTTCTGCGTCCTCTACACTCCACCATGTGTCAGTCATAGATTGAGTCTCCTTGATATACCCGTATTGCCGTTGAACTGTTGGATCACTTGTGGGCTGCATTTCTATTCCATTTACATTCTTCCAATATAAAGGCTGATAAATATCTATTAAAGCAATTCCATCGATATTCAACCAGTCATATATACGTTTGAGTATGTTGACTTGGTCTTGATCAGATCCAACACCAAAGCCATCTATATAGAGCACAATATCAAATTTCTTTTTCAACCTTACAGTATAAAAATCAGCACAGATTGCTTCTACGCTAGGGTGTGCGTTTTGAAGCGCATACTTAACTATTTTGTCAGCTAACTCAATCGTAATAACATTTTTGCCTAACGCTGCAATTGCATTTGCTAATTTTCCATAGCCTGCCCCTAATTCTAAAACTGCTTTAAACGGTTTCCCAGCTTGTTCCTGAATAGCTTCTGCTTCCTGTTGATAAAATAAGGAATCATTGTAGTTATGATCGTTTATAAAATCAAATTGTTTTTCATAAAATTTCTGTTGCCAATTGGAATGCATCTTTTTCCTCCTGTAATTTTATTTCTTACAGGTTGTACTTTAAATTTCGAATACCCATGAAGAAGAGCACCTCCTACTAATCTCAATTTTATCATAATTAGAATATTGTAAAAACAGATTTATGAATTTGTTTTGCTGAAACGATATTTAAATATAATATTTTTTCAATTCTGTATTGAATGTTAATTTTGTTTATAGTAAAGTTTGTTAAAAGTATTAGACTATATATTCTTAATTGTCTATAACTTTAATGATGATTAATAGAGAAGGGGTTGAAAAAAGCGAAACTACGTAGGGGGATAAATCAAGGGACTCAATTTTATAAAAGCAAAGGAGAAAGCTAGAATGACAACAGCCTTGAAAGAAGTATCCACAAAAAAGAAAAAGATAAGAGAAGCGCCACATCCATTCGTTATTTTATTTACCGTTGTTATAATCATGGCTGTATTAACTTATATTATTCCAGCTGGACAATATGATCGCGTAGAGAATGCAGATGGTCGTACAATCGTAGTAGACGGCTCCTATCAAACTATCGATTCTAGTCCTGCGGGCTTCTTAGATATATTTAATGCTATACATAAAGGAATGGTCGAAGCTGCTCCAATTATTTTCTTTATTTTTATGGTAGCCGGTTCATTCAATCTATTTAGAGAGTCAAAGGCGATAGAAGGTGCATTTGGTTCCTTATCCACTAAGATGAAAGGAAAAGAAATGCTCATTATTCCAGTAGTAATGATGTTTTTTGGAGTGGCTGGAGCCGCAGTAGGTATGTTTGAAGAAGCACTACCTTTCATCATGATTTTAGTGCCGATTGCCATAGTTATGGGATTTGATTCAATCGTAGGGGCTGCCATGGTTATTGTTGGGGTTTCAGCTGGATTTACAGCAGCCTTTATGAATCCATTTACGATTGGAGTCGCTCAAGGAATCGCGGAGGTTCCGATTTTTTCAGGCATGGGTCCACGCATTGGCTTTTGGATTGCCTTCATGGCAGTATCTATTGCATATGTAATGATTTATGCCAATAAAATAAGGAAAGACCCAACCAAAAGTATTATGTATGAGGAAGATAAAAATAGAAATATTGATATCGAAGCGATGAAACAGGACACTATCACAAAAACTCAAGGAGTTATTATTGCAATTCTAGTAGTCACAATGGTTGGAATGGCATTTGGGGTATTGAAATTTGGATGGTTTATCACGGAGATATCTGCCTTGTTTTTAATCATGGCAATTGTTATAGGATT
>NZ_JBAEAP010000499.1:0-7367 GCF_056205495.1 Psychrobacillus sp.
TTCATCCCGTTATTGGGAGGAGGATATTATTACTCCTGAAGTCGTTGCCAAGGATGGATATATTACAGTGCCGACAGGCTATGGGATAGGCTACGAGCCTAACTTAGAATCTATAAAGAAATTCACTGAGAACCTGTGGGAATTTAAAGCTTAGAAAATATCTTCATTTAAAAAAGGGTTGTAAGTGCAAACTACACTTACAGCCCTTTTGTCATGTGTTTTTTCGATGATTCTTCGATAAACAAACCTTTTTAACGCATATTACGTCTACTTGCTCCCTCCTTCTTACTTCCATCTAAAAACCCCTATCTAAAATAGATAGGGGTTAAAAAAGCTAAAACTATTTTTTTACATCCACAATTCTACCTTCAATTTCCGTAGGAATTTTATCAAGTGACTCAAACTGTTCTCTTAAATTCTCCCAATCAGAAAGACCCAGGTCAGTTACTTTACCAGCTTTATAGATTTTCTCGAAAACATCGTAGCTGTCTCCACCCTTAGCTGTAAATGCATTGGTAGCAACTACATATGTCTCTGTATCCTTCACGTCTACTAATTTACCATCAGCACCATAGTATTTAATAGATACAACTCTTTGTCCAACTGGCTTCGATGAGTCAAATTCTACCTTACCTCCTGCTATATGCAAGAAACCACCGTTTTCCTTCGGATAAGATTTAAAGCTGATTTCAAATGCAGCCTTCAGGTCAGCTCCACTGATTTCCATTGTCGCTAATGTATTACCATATGGAAGTACGGTAATCACATCACCAACCGTGATTGGGCCAGCCTTTATATCTGAACGAATTCCTCCACCGTTTTGAAGTGCCATGATAACTTTATTGTCATATTTTTTAGCTTTTGCTAACATTCCATCTGTAATTATATTGCCTAGGATCGTTTCGTTTTTACGTACACTTGGCTGTGAATCATCTCCACTTACCCGAAGATTTTCTAAATCTTTATCTAGAGTTACTCCAATTTCTTTTGAATTAACCTCTTGAACTTTAGTGGAGTACTTTTCGATAAGCTTAAGGGCTTCCTCATCATCTTTTTGATCTTTTATCGGGATTAAAGCACCTTCATGAGCTATTACTTTTCCGTCTTTATCAAAGTCTATCTGCAAAGTTCCTAGGAACTCACTATATTGATATGCTTGAACAATCACGGTAGGATCCTTCTCAGCACCCTTACTGTCTTTATTAACAATCACAGGCTTGTCCAGCTGTGTATGACTGTGTCCACCAACAATTACATCAATTCCTGTAACAGCGGCTGCTAGCATCAAATCATTATCTACTGCCGGGTTGTCATCATAACCAATATGAGTAACTGCCATTACCTTATTAATTCCTTGTTTTTCAAACTCATCTACCATCGTTTGAGCCGCTTTAATGTAGTCTGTAAATTTCACTTTTTCTGGACTTGAGATTCCTTCTGTTTCAGCAGTCGTTAAACCAAAGATACCAACTTTTTGACCATTAATTTCTTTTACGATACCACTATAAATTTGTCCATTTTTAGGGTCAGACGATACTTTCACATTAAACAATCCAGTGAATAATTCATCTTGAGAGAAATCTACATTCGAGCTAACAAATGGGAAATTGGACTTCTCGATAAATTCTTTTAAAGCTTTATGCCCTTCAGGAGAAGAACCTAAGTCAAATTCATGGTTACCAAATGTCATCACATCATAGTCCATGATATTCATAATTTCTAAGTCTGCTTGTCCCTTGAATTCATTAAAGTAAAGTGTACCAGTTAATACATCTCCTGCATCTACAAGGAGCGCATCTGGATGAAGAGCTCTATATTCTTTCACTGCAGTGACACGCTTCGGTCCTTTTTCTACGTGGCCATGTGTGTCATTTACATGCATGACAGAAAGAGTGAAATCTGCATCTACATTATCTGCCAATGCGTGAACCATCTCTAAAAGCTGTTTGACCGCTGGAAGCTCCTTGTCATTCGGCAGTCTGTCTAGAAGTGGTTGGATAGTTGCAATTACTTTGTTTGCTTCCTCTGTTTTACCTGCAGTTAGCAATGCTTGTGCTTGATTAACCTTCATATAAACTGTTACTGGAACCATTAAGTCATTTCTCAATTCATTAGCTGGATCCTTATATTGAGTTAGCAATAGATGACGAGCATCTCTTCCTGTAAAACGGTATAGAATTGCCGTTCTTGTTTTTAGTTGAGCAGAAAGCTTATGATAGCCTTTCTCAATTTTTTCCCAGTCGTTACCCGCTTCAGCAGCTTCAATTTCTTTCATAATTGGTGTTAAATATTTGTCTGCATAGTTATACGCATCGATATAAGGAATAAGTCCTTTTGTCACTCGTTCTGTATATAACTCATCTAGACTTTTTAAAAGTGCAGCCTTATTTTTTACATTGGATTTATTAATTTCATTTCTTGCCTTTTGATAATTAGCTTTAGCTTTATTTAAAATAGGATACAACTCTTTGCTCGTTGCCAATTTCCCTGCTTGAGCAGGTGTGTTATAAGAATAGGATGCTTGTTTGATGTCTTTTCTGGCATTATCTACTACCTGTTGAAAAGATGTACTTGCGAAGGAAATGCTTGAAGCTGAGAATAATGATGTAGCTACGATTGCTGCTACTGCCGTTTGTTTAATTTTCTTGTTTCTCATGTCTTACCTCCTAGTATTATGTGTATAAATGCTCCTATTAATAGATTCATATACTACTAAAAGTTATCTCAATTCGACTATTTACGCAAGACATTTTCTAATTATTTAAAAAAAGGTAAAAATAGTGATTATTTGCATTCGGTGTATGAGGTTATTTGTCCTACTTGCACGAAAAAAGGTGTTATATGCTATAATTAATTATCACAATAGAGATAGGAGTATCATCATGTTAAAAGATATTTTTATGACATTATCAGAAAACCAAGTATTAAATGGGGCCGCTAAAAAGTATGGTTTAAAAATGGGTGCCCAACATGTTGTAGCTGGGACTAATATCGAAGAAACGATGGAAAGTATTAAAAAGCTTAATGCTCAAGGTATCTCTTGTACGGTAGATAATTTAGGGGAATTTGTCTTTGAAAAAGAAGAGGCTTTAGAAGCCAAAGCTCAAATTATCGCAGTGATTGAAGCAATAGAGGAACATCAGGTTGATGCTCATATCTCATTAAAACCATCCCAATTAGGATTGGATATAGATTATGATTTTGCTTTACAAAATTTAAAAGATATAATTGCAGTCGCAAAAAAATATAATACATTCATTAATATCGATATGGAATCTAACAAACATTTACAGCCTTCCTTTGACATATTGGACGAGCTATCTAAGGAATATGATCAAGTTGGAACAGTTATCCAAGCATACTTCTTTAGAGCAGCTGAAGATATTCAAAAATATAAAAACTTCCGTCTACGAATTGTAAAAGGAGCTTACAAAGAACCTGCAGACGTAGCTTATCAAACAAAAGAGGAAATTGACCAAAATTATATAGAGCTAATTGAGTGGCACTTATTAAATGGTAAATTCACTTCTATCGCAACACATGATCATAATGTCATCAATCATATCAAGCAATTTATAATTGATAATAATATTTCACATGATAAATTTGTATTCCAAATGCTATATGGTTTCCGTACTGATATGCAGTTACAACTAGCAAAAGAAGGCTTTAACTTCTGCACATATGTACCTTTCGGAAAAGACTGGTACGGTTACTTCATGAGACGTCTTGCTGAACGACCTGCAAACATGAACCTTGTCGTAAAACAAGTGTTTAACAAAAAAACTAACACTATGATCGGTCTTGCAGCAGGTGCATTTGCCCTAGGAAGATTGACAAAAAGAAAAAAATAATACTGCACAGGACAATCTAGTCACTAAATAAAAAAAGTGAAATCAGCAACTTGATTTCACTTTTTTTATTTAAAGCTAATATTAAACTTCGTTACGACTGCCCTCTTGTAACTGATAAATATCCTTCAATTCAGGAAGAGCAGGTATTCCGCCTCTTTTTGTCGCAGCTAATGCTCCTGCTGCATTAGCAAAGAGCACACTAGATTTTAGCTTGTCTATATTCAAATTTTCCATATTAGCCTCTGCTAAAATTTTGTATAGTAAAGCCCCACAAAAAGCATCTCCTGATCCGGTTGTATCAATTGCTTCTACTACGTAAGGTGGAATCATTTCTGTGTTATCCCTATATCTAAAAAAGCATCCCTTCTCGCCCAAAGTCACCAAAATCAATGGAATTCCATAGTTTCTACTTAATATTTCAGTTCCATTTTCATAGTCCATTGTGTCAGTTAAAAAGTGAAGCTCTTCTTCAGATACCTTTAGGATGTCTGCAAAGTGCATACTATCAGAGATGACTTTCTTCGCTTCACTTAGATCGTCCCATAGACTTTCACGCAAATTAGGGTCGTATGAAATTAGTATCCCTTTGTTTTTTGCATATTGAACTGCACTAAGAGTAGCTTGTCTCGCAGGTTCACTAGTCATGGAAACGGAGCCAAAATGAAATAATCTTGCTTTATCGATTATTTCGTAGTTCACTTCTTGTTCCTCTAAAGTAATATCAGCACCTGGTTTACGGTAAAAACTAAAAGAACGGTCACCATCAGGATGGAGATGAATAAAGGCCAAGGTCGTATTGACTTGTCCAGTTGTCACTACACCAGTCGTATCTACATGATTAGATACTAAAGTTTCCTTAAGAAACGTCCCAAAGTCATCTGCCCCTATTTTACCGATAAAGGATGTTTTTAGCCCAAGTTTACTAAGCATAACCAATACATTCGCTGGGGCTCCACCCGGATTTCTTTCAAATAACGCATTTTTATTGTCGGATTGCCCATATGGAGTAAAGTCGATTAATATCTCACCTAATGCTACCACGTCATACATATGTGTAATCACCTCTATTAGAGTATTGTAAACTATGAATTTAAAACTGTTTCTTCTATTAAATAAAGGATATACTATTTTCCAAAAAAGATAAAATGTAAATAAAAAACACCTCATTCTACGGGGATGGTAGAATGAGGTGCTTTTTCCTTGTTATCGCTCAAGGTATATTTAATACGCCGTAAGTTTTTTGCCTTCGTACTTCCACATCGTTTTATCGCTCGTGTGTTAGATATCCCCGATTATACTAAGTTGGAGAAAGAGCTCCTTCAAAACTCGTTCAACAACATTAAAGATAATTTTTCTATATATTCATCATATCTGAACTAAATGAGAATACACAGAGAGTTTTATTAGAAATTGATGAGAATTTTTATTCCCATGTTACAGATAATATTTTTCCAGAGATTGCATGTACCTGGATCGTCGCTTTTGTTTTTTTATCCTTACTATCCTTCGAGTTACCATCTGCGGTTTGCATCACTATTAAATAGTAGCCACCTTCATTTGTTTTTATAAAGGAATTGCTATCTATGGTTCCCTTGTATTGTTGCTGGGCTATTTTAGTTGCTTGCTCCGGAGTAATTAACACGGTAGTAGTACTTTCCTGCTTCGCTTCGTCAGGTTTTTTGGTTTCAGTTTGTGTTTTATTATTACTAGAAGAGCTTGCGTCTGGCTCTTCCTTTTTAGCTTCCTCTTTTTTCGGTTCTTCTGTCTTGCTAGTCTCTACCTTAGTAGATTCTACTTTTACAGTCTCCACTTTGGAGGTTTCATTTTTAGTAGTTTCCGTCTTGGTTATTTCTGTTTTGGTTGGTTCTGTTTTAGAAGAGTCTGTTTTAGTACCTTCTATAGAATCAGTTGCAGCCTCTGCCTTAGAATCAGCCTTGCCCTCATCAGACTTGGCAACCTCAACTTTGACTGGTTCCTTTTTAACTTCCTCTGTTTTCACAGGCTCGGTTTTCAAGACATCCTTTATTGCATTTTTAATTACTTCTGTAATTGGCTTGTCTACTTTAGAATCACTTAACTTTTCTTGGATTGAAGAAGTGGCTGAAATACTAGACTTAATCAACTTCATTTCAGTCGCTTGAGCGGTTTCTACTTTATTAACCATGCTCATTGTGTCCTCTTTTACCTGTATTTGCGTAATGGGACTCATTTCTACTACAATGTTATTGTTAGTTTCTTTTTTACGTATATTACTAGTTAATGGATATTCCCTAACTTCAAAAGTATCACTATATGTGGCGAATTCCGATTGCTCAACAGGCTGAGAAATACCTGTTAACATATATTCATTCGTCTGCTCCATTGTGTAAATATCTCCATTTGTAGAGTTAACCTCTACTAAATAAACAGAGCCACCTTTTGTAATAACAGCCTTGTATACATTTTCTTTTAACGTTATATCAGTTACTTCTGCATCATACAATTGCTCTAGCTGGGAACGAACATCATTCTCTGACATAGATTGCCGGTTCGTTTGGGTAACATTAAACAAAAACCCAGTGCCTACAATGACGATCACTGACACAAAAATCAATGTATATTTTTTGATTTTAGTAAATTTCATTCATGCTTCCCTCCCCCCAATTCTATTTTAAAAGACAAACATTAAAAATTGATGAGAATTGGAGTTTTTGGAATAAAAATATAAATAGTAGTACCAAACCCAATTGTGCTATCTATTTCCAATTCGAGAGATAAACGGTTGGCAATCTCTTTTGCAATGGACAATCCAAGACCAGTTCCACCTGTTTTCCTATTTCGATCCTCGTCGACACGATAAAATCGGTCAAAGATATAATCAAGATCTTTTTTAGGAATACCGTTCCCATAGTCTAAAATTGCGACTACTGTATGATTTTCTTCCTCGGTAATTGTTGTCTTAATTTCTTTTTCGCTGTATTTCCTCGCATTATCTAGAATAATAAAAAGAAGCTGTGTTAGCTGCTCCATATCCGTGTTCACGTAGACAGGGCCATCACCTTTTAATATAAATTTACGATTATAAGCAGTGCGCATAGATTGCAAGGTATTTTCCACCAGCTCATACAAATCAATTGTTTCCGACTTTTGAGTATGTTGTCCATTCCCTTTAGCTAGTAACAACATTTGAGAAATCATCTCTTTCATTCTTGCCGTTTCATGAATGATTGCATTTACCGATTCCTCTGCAATTGCTTTGTCTTTGAAGCCATGACGAGACAATAGCTTTGCATAGCTTTCAATGACAGTGAGTGGAGTTTTTAATTCATGAGAGGCGTCAGAAACAAACTGCTCCTGCTTATTGTAGTTTTCCTCTAGCTGCTCCATCATTTCATTAAACGCTATTCCCATCTGAGTCATTTCGTCCTTACGATTTTTACTTAACTCTATTTTTTGATATTTACCTGACATCCTGCTTTGGGACATGGTTTTAATTAATTTATTTATAGGTTTAGTAATGATATTACCTAAAGT
>NZ_JBAEAP010000500.1:0-6367 GCF_056205495.1 Psychrobacillus sp.
ATTTTGAAAAGGACATAATAAAATCAAGACTTTTCTAACTGCTTAAGATTTAAATAAAAGACGCCAGTAAATTTTACTAAGTTTATTTATAAGCTAAAAAAGCACAGACTTTTTAGTCTGTGCTTTTAAGAAATTATTCAGTTGAATCCTTCGTTTCATCAATTAAAAGATTACCTGTCTTTAAATCATAGAAACGCAGCAAGTCTCCATTGATAATTTTATCGGAATAGCCTAGTGCCTGTGTTGCTCTATCAACATATGGTTGACAGTTTTCCATCTCGACCTCTAGACCTGTTCCATTCTCATAACATGTGTTTGCAGTGTATAAATAATCCTCTGTAACAAATCCACCGTTACGGAAAATAACAAATTCCTCATGATCCTCAGAGAAAATATCTGCACCTAATTGCATATCCTTATTCGTCTCTAAACCTAATAAGTGTAAAATTGTTGGACGTAAGTCAATTTGACCGGAAATATCCGTTACTTCTTTTCCAGCATCACTATTTGGTATATGAACGAACATAGGAACGCTTTGTAACTTAGCAGACTCATAAGGCGTGATTTCTTTTCCTAAATACTTAGACATTGCAGCATTATGATTTTCAGAAATACCATAATGGTCTCCATACATCACAATAATAGAATTATCATATAATCCTTTTTCTTTTAATTCATCAAAGAATACTTTTAATGATTCATCCATGTAACGAACGGATTGGAAGTATCTATTTAATGTTCCAGAATTAGAATCGTATTCAGGTATTAACATGTCTTCTTCATCCAATGTAAATGGATGGTGATTCGTCAACGTGATTAAACGTGAATAAAAAGGCTCAGGCATTTCTGTCATTAAATCTACAGATTGCTCTAGGAATGGAATATCCTTTAGTCCCCAGTTTACTGAGTTTTCATCATTTACATCATAACTCATTACATCATAAAACTTTTGAATATTAAGCGACTGGTACATCATATCTCGGTTCCAAAAGCTTTTCTTGTTAGAGTGCATGACGTTCGTAAAGTAACCCTCATCATTTAAACGTTCTGCCATTGAGTGGTATGTGTTTTCCCCGTGTGTAAAGAATACCGCACCGCCACCTAAAGGATAAAGAGAATTTTCTATAAGAAACTCTGAATCAGATGTTTTCCCTAATCCTGTTTGATGATAGAAATTTGAAAAATAGAATGTATCTTTATCGTTCGTTAGACTGTTTAAGAATGGTGTTACTTCATGCCCGTTCATTTCGTTATTTAAAACAAACGACTGTAAAGATTCCATAGAAACAACAATTAGGTTTCTGTCTTTAGCTAAGCCAAACATTTCCTCATTAGGATCCGCTTGATTTGAGCGTACATAGTTATTTACTTCGACTAACTCACTTCCATCTGCAAGTGCACGTTGAGCATGGGACTTGGATTGAATATAAATGTCGTATAAATGGTAATTGTATGAGCCAAGATTTTTAACAAGCATCTCTCTGTCAAAACTTCTTGTTAGAAGCTGAGGTCTCTCAATTTCAGAAAGTCCTAAATTTAAAAATAATATAGCAGCAGAAAGCACAAAATATGCTCTTCTTGTTGCTGGTTTAATACTCGTACCTTTTTCTCTAGTTTTTAACCATTTCATCGCGATTAAAATAATCGCAATATCGGTGAAATAGAAAATATCAGTAAGGAAGATACTTGCTGCTGCAGAAGAACCTAAATCTCCAAAGTTACTTGTTTGAAACAAGACTGGAATGGTTATGAAATCCGTGAAAAAGCGATAAAATACTGCATTTGCATAAAGCACTATAGAAAGTATCACACTAGTAATTACTATATGTCTATTTCGAGCCTTATTGGTTTTATAAAATAAAGAAATTCCATAGATCAGGAGCAAAAAGCTCAATGGGTTAATAAATAAAATAAATTGTTGCATTATATTCTCGATTTTCATATCAAAGCTCGTGTGGTACACAATATACGTTTTTATCCAAGTTGCCACAATTGCAATTACAAGAATAGAATGTTTGGGCCAGTTATTTTTCAATGCCTACATCCTCCTTATTTACTCCTTATGCGAGTAAAGTAACAGTGTATATATTAATCCTTTCTTGACAATAAATCAATATCAATGAAATGGGATAATAATATAAAATTTTACAATCCCTTTTTATATACCCTTTATTAGACGTTCTCAAACCCGAAAAGTTTCATTTCTTTTGTAATATAGCTTTTTAGTCTTACACAAGTTTACTTTTTCCTAGTTATAAAGTTTTAATAATTCTACTTTTTTCTTGTCTAAGTATTAATATAGCCAGTTGAAAATCTTCAG
Source organism: Psychrobacillus sp. (assembly GCF_056205495.1). Classification (NCBI taxonomy): domain Bacteria; kingdom Bacillati; phylum Bacillota; class Bacilli; order Caryophanales; family Bacillaceae; genus Psychrobacillus; species Psychrobacillus sp. The sequence continues at coordinate 2,321 of NZ_JBAEAP010000500.1, forward strand.
GTTGAATCATCTGCATAGCATATAATTCTTTTATTTCCTCTTCCATTATTTCAAGATCTGCTACACGATCCTTCGTGTATACATAAATCCCAAAACGTTTTAATAGCTGCATCACGTCATATACAGACTTCAATTACAATCATCCTTTTTTCGATATTCATAACATGGTATGGTTGCACTCTCAGTTATTATGCGGTCAACCGGTAGATCGAACTGTTCTCGTACTACTTCATCATTAACCTGCATATCAAAAGCCAAGGACATTGTTAAGCCAAGGTAAGTAGATAAGAATCGATCATAATATCCACCACCGTACCCGATTCGATAACCTGACTTATTATACACAATTCCAGGGACTATTAACAACTCAATTGCATCCGAACTAATAGCCGTCGTCACATTTGGATTTGGCTCCCTTAGATTCATGTAGACCGTTTCAAGCTGATTGTAGCTTTCTATGTGATAAAAAGTCATCGCTCGACTTTTGGGAGAACATTTTGGTACAACTACTGTTTTCCCCATATCCCAAAGCGCCTTAATAATTCCCTCTGTATCCACCTCAGGATAAGAAGATATCGTTAGGCCAATTGTTTGGAAATTTAAAGTAGAAATTTCTTGTAAAAAGTTTGTTTTTATTTGCTCGGAATATAATATGTATGAATCATGATCTAATCTAGATAAATTCTCCTGCATATTTTTTCTTATTAATTGTTTGGACATAATTTTACCCCCAATATTAGATTAGCTAAAGAAAAAAACCAAAACCACTAAAGGTTTTGGTTTAGGTTATTATTTAGTTTCTCTATGAAGAGTCATTTTCTTTTCACGAGAGCAATATTTTTTAAGTTCAAGACGTTCTGGATTGTTACGCTTGTTTTTCTTAGAAATATAGTTGCGCTCTCCGCAATCTGTACAAGCTAATGTAATATTAACGCGCATGGTTGTCCCTCCCACTCTTTGCCAGGATTAAATATAAAACTTGAGCATGATTTATACGACTAACCAATTATAGCACACAATTGAAGAAAATCTACAATATTATAGAAGAATTTGTTTAAAGTTTTTTCGGTTATGGTAGTATAGATAGAAGATATTTAAATTTTGAGGTGAAAAAAAGTGGACTTATCATTTATTATTATGGTTCTCGGGGTACTTTTAATCGCAATTTCTTTCTTTGTTAAGGACACTTCTAAAAAAGTAGAAGCAGAAGTAGAGGATCTTTCTTTTACCGTCTACCAGGAAACAAGTGCTCTTAAACGGAGAATGAAGGTTATTGAAGAAGAATTACTGATAGAACCTATCCATGCTGCCCCTAAAAAAAATCAAACTGTGGTAAAACCAATTGTACATGAAATAATAAGAAATCAGGTACTGGAATTACATAAGCAAGGATACTCCTTAAAGGAAATTAGCACTCGCTCCTCTCTTTCTATAGAGGAAGTTAAATCAGTAATAGGTGGTTCCCAGGGATGAAAAAGACATCTATTCTTTTCTTAGGCATTGGCTTATTCCTTGCCGGCACCATGATTCAAATAGAGCAACGGTTTTTCCAAGAAGATATAACTTCCACTGGGGTTGTTACGAACCAAGCATATGAGCAATCTCAAAAAGAGCTATCTAGTGTCAAAGAACAGCTTGCTCAACTCCAACTGAACTTGGAAAATGCACAAAAAGAGCAGCCAAATGAACCAAACAAAGAAGAAAACAAACAACAAGCATCTTCTCCGCCTGTTCAAGGCTTTACTTTATCCATCACTTCTGGCATGACATCCTCTGATATTAGTTCTTTATTAGAGGAAGCTGGAGTTATTCAAAACCAAATGGATTTACACGATTATATAGTAGATCAAAATTTGGCAGGACGAATCCAAATAGGGAACTATGAAGTAAACTCTTCCATGACTATCAAACAAATTACCGAGTTGATCACTAACTAAGTGGCGAGAATAAATACACCTAGAAAAGCTCCTTCAATTTTACCATTCAGTAAAATTGAAGGAGCTTTTTACACTTTATAAAATACAGTTTCTACTATATTTCGTATGCTTTAATTGTTTAACTCATAATGTCTTCCTTTTAGTAAATATAAAAGACGCTCTGCCATGTTAGTTGCATGGTCAGCAGACCTTTCGAGATATCGACAGACAAAGGATAGCTGTGTTACCTGACTCAATTGTGTTGGATCACTTACCCCTACTCCTAATAATGTTTTAATCGTGTAGCCGTACATTTCATCTACCTCATCATCTAGCTTAGCGATCGCTTTAGCTTCTTCCATATCTTCTTTTATAAATGCTGTTAACGTTTGTTTTAACATAGCAATTGTTTTTACACGCATTTCATCTAACAAGTAAATGGGTGCTATATGTTCGTCTTTACCTATACGAATAGTTTCTTTTGCGATATTTACGGCATAGTCCCCTATACGCTCCATATCTGCAGCAATTTTCACTAACACCATTAACCGTCTTAAATCCGTTGCTACTGGCTGCTGTTTTGCAATTAGTAAAATTACCCGGTCATTAATTTCCTCTTCCATTCGGTTAATATGAACGTCATCATTTATGACTGTTAATGCACCTTCAATATCATTTGCCAATAAATAATCCATTGCATGGTCAATCGTTTGTATAGCTGTGTTACTCATTTCAACCAATAGCTGCTGTACTTGTTTAAGCTCTTCATTAAATTTTTCTCTTCCTACCATAATGTTTTTCCCCTTTCGTTATCCAAAGCGGCCCGAAATATAATCCTCTGTGCGCATATCCTCCGGAGTTGAAAAAATAACATTTGTTTGGTCAAATTCAATTATTTCGCCATTTAAGAAAAATGCAGTTTTATCTGAAATCCTTGCTGCCTGCTGCATATTGTGTGTAACAATTATAATGGAATAATCCTTCTTTAACTCGGCCATTAATTCCTCTACTTTTAAAGTAGAGATTGGGTCAAGCGCTGAAGTCGGTTCATCCATCAGAATTACATCAGGTTCAATTGCCAGACAACGTGCTATACAAATCCTTTGCTGTTGCCCACCAGAAAGGCTATAGGCATTTGCATTTAAACGATCTTTTACCTCATCCCAAATAGCTGCTCCGCGTAGGCTATTCTCCACAATTTCATCTAGTATTTTCTTGTTCCTAATCCCATGTATCCTAGGACCATACGCTATATTGTCATATATCGATTTAGGAAAAGGATTGGGTTTCTGAAACACCATACCTACCTTTGTTCTTAATTCCTCTACGGTATAGTCTGCTTTAAAAATACCTCTATTACGATAAGTTATTTCTCCAGAAATTTTTACTGTTGAGACTAATTCTACCATTCTGTTTAAAGTTTTAATATATGTAGATTTACCACAGCCTGATGGACCAATGATTGCGGTGACTTCGTTTTCATTTATTTGCAAATTTATATTTTTTAAAGCATGGTGTGCACCGTACCACAAATTTAAATCCTTTGTATCGTATACGATGTTAGTTGACGTAGAATCTTGGGCAGTTCTTTTCTGTTTAGCATATACCATTGATGGGTCCTCCTAGTATCGTTTTTGGAATTTGTTACGGATGAAAACTGCTATTGCATTCATAAACAGTAAGAAAATCATCAAAACTAATATTCCCGCAGCTGCAACATATTGAAAATCCACTTGTGGTCTTTTTGCCCAATCGTAAATTTGCATAGGAAGAGCTGTAAATTGGCTTAACGGTCCATCGGGTAGAAAATGTATAATAACTGGTACACCTATAACAACTAACGGAGCAGTTTCACCGACAGCTCGAGACAATGCTAAAATTGCACCAGTCAAAACCCCGGGAATAGCTGAAGGAAGCACTATTTTAATAATTGTTTGCCATTTGGTTGCTCCCATTCCATAGGAAGCTTCCCGAACCTCCGATGGAACAGAGCGTATAGCTTCTTGAGATGCCACAATAATTACCGGTAAGATTAACAAGCTCATAGTAAAGCCTGCTGCTAGTACGCTATTCCCTAATGCCAACGCACGCACAAAAATAGTTAATCCCAATAATCCAAAAACAACTGAGG
>NZ_JBAEAP010000501.1:0-4700 GCF_056205495.1 Psychrobacillus sp.
TACCCTCTGATCTAAGATTTCTTTGCATCATAAATCAACCCTACCCTTTAACATAGCCTAATAAAATAAAGTATGTCAGCGTGCTACGCGGTGAAGCTTTTTGAGAGATGAACAATAGGTCTACTTCTATTAACTTTTAAACTATTTATATAGAAAATCATCGGGTGAGAAGCATTCGTTTAAAAATGATAAAGTACATTTACATGAACTTAAACTTTCAGTTGAAAATCCAAACAAATAAATAGAAAAATACGGGGAGATTTGATATATTCATTTATATTGGTTCTTCCAAATACCCATGCTAGTAACCAATTTTTATGTATCATTTGTTTATGTAAATTAATCATATGTATTAATTGTGAAACATACAAGTATTAACAATATTTTTTTTAAAAAATGTATAATTTAACTCTATGCAAAATGAAAAACTTAAAGTATATTATTCTATGCAAATAATTTTATAAGGCAAAGTATTTCTTTGCCGAGGGAAGGCAAATGGTGCGCCACCGGTTCTTGAGCTGGTTCTAGTAGGTTCGATTCCTACCCCGAAATTTTTTATGCAATTCAAATGAAAAATTTCAGGGGAACTAGAATGACTCTGCTCATTTCCAGTTCTGGAGGAGGCGTTTTTTTGTGTTGAAAAAAAGAGACTTGCATGAGTGTACTACTCTATTTGAGCTTATGTCAGATCCGACTATTATGCCATTCGTTCGTCATAAAGCTAGCTCAGCAGACGAATACTGGTTTTTGACAAAACAAATGATTGAGGAAGAATTAGCTGGAACTACTATTTCTCGTACTATCATCAGTGACTATGGACAACCAATAGGCACAATAAATCTATTTGATATTGAGCACGGTGCTGGATTTTTGGGAACTTGGATCGGCACACAATTCCAAGGTCAAGGTTATAATAAGAAAGCGAAGGAACAATTTTTAGAAGAACTGTTCTTTGAGCAGAATATACAAACAGTGTTTTTACGTATTAGAAAAAATAATATTAAGAGCATCCGTGCAACTGAAAAGCTTGGCTATGCTTTAAAAGCAAATGATTCTCACCAAGTGATATACGAAGAGATTAATAAGGGTAATAACCATTTCGATTTATATTATATACCTAAGGACCTCTTCCTAATGAAAACACTTCAGCAAAATGCGGAAGAAGAACAAGCTATGTAACAGAAGAAACTCCCGTCAACTTTATGACGGGAGTTTCATTAGTTTTTATATGTTAGTAGTAGTTCAGTAAATTGCTCAGGTGTTTTGGAAGAACTCGCCAGACACTGTGCATCAATTATTTTTTCTTTGTTTAATGCTAAAGCTGAAAGAGAATTCATAAATGTCTCAGCGGTGAGCCCCTCTTCTTCAAGGACAATAGCATAGCCTAATTTTTCAAAGAAGTTTGCATTTAATACTTGGTCTCCCCTGCTTGCGTTCTTAGACAATGGTATTAATAACATAGGTTTTTTTAACTCTAAAAATTCAAATATGGAGTTAGAGCCAGCTCTGCTTATTACATAGTTTGTGATTTTCAACAAATGAGGTAATTCATCCGTTACGTATTCAAAGGCTTTATAATTTGGTTTATCTATCAATGAAGGGTCTAGGTTTCCTTTACCACAAAGATGAATAATCTGAAATCGCTTGGTTAAAGTGTCTATATTATCTTTAATCGCAGCATTAATACTTTTGGAGCCCTGGCTCCCACCCATAACTATAATTGTTTCTTTAAAAGGACTAAAGCCTGTCAGCTCTCTTGCAATTTTTTCATCTCCTTGAAACAGATCAGGGCGAATGATTGCTCCAATAGCGGAAGACTTATCCCTTGGAATATACTTTAATGTCTCTTCAAAAACCGTAAATATATGCTCTGCAAATGGTGTTGCTATTTTGTTTGCTAAACCAGGTGTGATGTCGGACTCATGTATTACGACTGGAATATTAGAAAGCTTTGCCGCCACTACAACTGGCACAGAAACAAATCCTCCTTTAGAAAATACAAGCGAAGGCTTTATTTTTCTTAAGGTTCTCATAGCTTGCATTGTTCCGTATAGGACTTTAAATGGATCCGAGAAATTTTTGATAGAGAAGTACCTTCTTAACTTACCATTAGAAATAGTGTGATATGGTAAAGTGGGAAAGCTTTTCTCAATAATTGATTTTTCAATTCCATCAGCAGAACCAATATAATGGACTTCATATCCGTTTCTTAATAATTCTGGGATAATGGCTTCATTTAAAGATACATGACCAGCTGTTCCCCCGCCTGTCAGTACTATTTTGTTATTGTTCATGATAATCTCCTAACTATTTATCTAAAGGATGTATGCCCATATGGTAGAAACAAAAAACTTACAAGAAAAAACCAAGATAATGATTCAAATGGTACTACCAATTTTAATCACTCAGGTAGCACTCTATTTAATGACTTTCTTTGATATCTTGATGACAAGTAAATACAATATCAATCATCTAGCAGGCGTTTCTATAGGTTCTTCACTATGGGTGCCAGTATATACCGGGTTGACTGGTATTCTACTAGGCATTACGCCAATTGTAGCACAATTAATCGGTGCAAAAAAGCAAGAAGATGTGAGAACCTTTGTTCAACAAGGTTTATATATTGCTATTCTATTAGCTATTTTAGTTTTTATAGGAATTATTTTGTTTCTGGACCCTATCCTTGAAGCAATTCCTCTTGAAACTAGTGTACGCATAATAGCGGAAAAATATTTATGGATGATGTGCATCGGACTACTTCCTTTATTCCTATACAGTGTCCTACGATCCTTTATAGATGCATTAGGCAAGACCCGCATCTCCATGTTCATCACGTTACTGTCTGCACCGATTAATATCGCACTAAATTATGTACTGATTTACGGTAAATTTGGATTGCCAGCTTTAGGTGGTGTTGGGGCTGGATTAGCCTCAGCAATAACTTATTGGCTCATTTTAATTATTACTATTTTCATCATAAAATACAATAAACCGTTTGCTGACTTACAAATATTCCAAGAATGGACTAAACCGTCGATGACCAAGTTAAAAACTTTAACAGTGATCGGTTTACCAATAGGACTATCTATTTTTGCAGAGACTACTATTTTTTCTGCAGTCACGATTATGATGAGTGTATTTTCCACAGCAGTAATTTCAGCTCACCAAATAGCTATGAATTTTACTTCGTTGTTATATATGATTCCTTTAAGTATTGCAATGGGAGTTACTATTTTAGTAGGCCAAGAAGTAGGTGCTAAACGCTATCAGGATGCAAAATCCTACAGTTGGCTAGGGGTCGGGACAGCTGTGTCCTTTAGCTTCGTGTCAGCTACAATTTTACTTGTTTGGCGAAAGCCTATAGCAGCCATTTACACAAACGATGTAGAGGTCATTAATTTAACCGTTCAATTTTTCTTTTTTGCTGCCCTCTTCCAATTATCGGACGCCATCCAAGCACCAGTGCAAGGGGCTTTAAGAGGTTATAAAGATGTGACAATTACGTTTATCATGGCGATCATATCTTATTGGGTAATTGGCCTACCTATCGGCTACATACTAGGTACTTACACAGCGTACGGTCCATTTGGATACTGGATAGGCTTAATTGCGGGCTTAACAGTCGGTGCACTTACCCTGGGAACACGTTTAGTATACTTACAGCGAAAGTTCTCTAAACTCTCTTAAATTGTATTTGAAAAAGGACCCTACGTGTTCGACGGAGAAGTGTAATAAAAATGGATAATAAATTCATTACAGCCCTTTAAGTAACTTGTATGTATTTTATGTATTAAGGAATAAAAAAACGGTGTAAGCGACTAATGTCATTTACACCGTTTTTTCTATATTATTTACTGATAAATTGTTGTGTCCAGTAATAACCACTATCAGATAAACCTACTCCAATATGTGTATAGCTACCGTTCATAATATTTGCTCGGTGACCTGCTGAGTTCATCCAGCCTTGCACTACTTCTTGTGCTGATCGTTGGCCCATTGCAATGTTTTCTGCTGCAGATTTATAGCTAATTCCTAATGTTTTCATTTGATCAAAAGGTGAACCATACGTAGGGCTTGTATGTGAAAAGTAATTATTATCCTTCATATCCTGTGATTTAATTTGCGCTGACTTAGTTAGTGCAGAGTCGATTTGTAAAGGTGCTAAGCCTTCCTTCGAACGTTCTGCATTCGTTAAATCTACTACTTGCTGAATTACAGAAGATACTTGAGCTTGATCGGATTTCTCATTCTTTGTTGCACCCTGTGTAACTTTTTCACTTTGCTTTGATGGTGCCACTGTTTCTTGTTTTGGTGTTACCTGTGGTGTTGTAGTTGCCTCTTGCTTTGGTGTCTGAGGTGTTTTAACTACCTCTTGTTTTGTTGCTGATTTTGGAGCTTCAGTAGCTTTTTCGTTTTTCTTACTCTCTGAAGCTACTGGTTGCTTTTTAGACTGATTTTGTTTCTCGGAGTTTGTAACTTTATTATTTTTTTCGTATTTTACAGCTTGTTTAGTTACAATACTATTCTTCCATCCCCCTGCTTTGTTATCTACTAACTTTAAGGCAGCCAACTCTTTGTTTATAATATTGGTTTGAAAGATTTTATCGCTTGTCCATAATCCATTAGAATATTTCATAAGAGACTTCCATTGAATGGATGTATTTGCCTCAGAAGTAGTTTTTGAATTACCTGCTGCAGTT
>NZ_JBAEAP010000502.1:0-1641 GCF_056205495.1 Psychrobacillus sp.
CCATATTCCCCGTACTATTAACTATTATAAAAAAGCTTTTGCAATTCGTGGAGGATCACGTTTTGCAAAAGCTTTTTTTATGGAAGGTATTCCACCTCGAATATAAAAGATGAGCGATGGAGCTAAGTTGTACAAAATCTAAAAAGTGCAGGCAAAGCGTTAACCAACTTTGCTTGCACTTTTTTGTTGAACATAATTTGAAGCTAATTCGTCTCTGTTTTTACCTTCATATTCTTTCTTTTCTCTTCCACAACTTCTTCTAGATCATCTCGCACTGTAAGGTCACAGCATTCCACGCCAGAATAATACGCGGCTCTTCCCATCATATGACCTCCGACTGGACCAGTAATGAAGAGAAATAAGATACCAAGTAAAATTCGAGAATTAAATGTACCTTCGATTAACCAGAAGTGAAGGAACACTCCTATTAAGATGCTCATCACTCCGAGCGTCGCACTTTTGGAAGCAGCATGCGCTCTTGTGTAGACATCTGGTAAACGACACAAGCCTTTTGCAGTGTCCAAGATGAAAATAGTTCCAAAGGAAATAGTACCTATGATAAATATATTAGCTATTACGGTCACGTTGAATGATCTCTCCCTTCTCCGTGAACTTAGAAAATGCTACTGTCCCTATAAAAGAAAGAACAGCTAGTAAGAGGATGACCTCTAAGAAGAATGGAGTGTCAAATAAGATTGAAATTAGACCTATTAAGGAGATTAGACCAACTCCAATAGCGTCCAAGGCAATAACCCTGTCTGGAGTAGTAGGCCCCTTTACAAGACGATAAATGAAGCCTAGTAAAGCAGCGCTGATAAGCACGACGATTACCCATAAAAAAGTTATCATGATCTACTCACCTCCAAAATTGCTTTCTCAAAAGTATCGCGTATGGAGTTTACTGCTTCGTCAATATCGGTAAAATCGATAGAATGGATATATAACGTTTTATTGTCATCCGAAACATCAATAACTACTGTACCAGGTGTTAAGGTTATGAGACTGGAAAGCAAGGTTATCTCCCAGTCTTCAGTCAATACAGTTTTCATTGCGAAAATAGCTGGACGGATAGGCATTTCTGGCTTCACGATTACTTTTAAAACAGAGAAGTTAGAAAGTATTAGCTCCTTTAAAAATAAGAATGCTAATTTTATCACAGCCAATACACGATCCATATAGAATCGTGACTTAAAGGATTTTCGAAGCATGAAAAGCATTACCAAACCGAGCAGATATCCTACTATAAAAGTAGTAGGTTTAAATGATATGGATAGGAACATCCACGTAAGAGCTATAAATACATTTAATAAAATTTGAAAAGCCATTATTTCACCCCTTCAAAGACAGCATCAACATATAAGGAAGGATCTAATAACACATTGGATGCATCAGTCATAAGTGGCACTAAGAATTCGGCTCCAACGCCATACATAACGGTAACAGCAACTAGAGCTATTGTTGGGACTAATAAACGCTTATAGGATGCAGCGTCCAAATAAGAGGATTCGCCTTTTGGTTCACCCCAGAATGCATAAATGAAAATACGTATCGCTGAAAGTAAAACGATGAGACTGGAAAGTAGGATAAAAATACTTTGCCATAATAATTCCCCTTCGAAGCCACCTTGAACGATTAACATCT
>NZ_JBAEAP010000503.1:0-2122 GCF_056205495.1 Psychrobacillus sp.
TCTGTCTCTACTCCCAAGTTACCCCTAACCGTACTATCAATTCGTTTGCCAATAACGCTTGCTCCCCAATTGGTCAGCTGTTCATATGCTTTCAGAACTCGCTCTTCCGCATTAGACGGAGAACAGTACCTGCTATCTGTATCTATACTTATAGAAGTAAAATCACTATTTTTAGGCACTTCTCCTCCGAAAACGACTGTAGCACTCATAAATCCGTTTTTAGCTAACCGGACTCCAGTGGCATTTGCTCCTGTTAAATCATCTGCAATAATACCTATTTTCACTTTGTCACTCCCTTTATAAAAGTAGATTTTTCCTTATAGATATCTTCTACTTCTTTGGAAATAGTACTATCTGTTATGATTCCGGTAACCGAGTCCACATCCGCTATTTTAGCAAATGCTTTTTTTCCAAATTTCTGTGCATCTACAGTTAGATAGACAGCCTCACTGACGTTTATCATTTCTTTTTTAATAGATGCTTTCTCAAATGTCGCAGATGTAATACCGAGATTGGAATGTACAGCATGTGCACCTAAGAACAGTATGTCAACGTGAATGTTTCTAAGCATTTGTTCTGCAAATGACCCTAATATTGCCCCAACCCCATTCTGTACCTTACCACCAAGTAAAATTACTTCTAATTTCGAGTCGGTTAATTCTGCTGCAATTTTAATATCATTTGTTACTACCGTAATATTTGAACGGGATTTTAATAATCTGGCAATCTCTAATGTCGTAGTACCAGAATCCAATAGAATTCTCATACCATCTTTTACTAAGCCTACTGCAATTTGCGCGATTTCCTTCTTCTGTAGATGAGCTTCTGAGAGCTTTTGTTCATAGGACTGCTCTCCAATGATCGCTTGTGGTAATGCCGCCCCTCCGTGAGTTCTAATTAATTTCTTTTGTTTTTCTAGTTCATCTAAATCTCTTCTAATAGTCATTGCAGAAACCTCTAAAAGGTCTACAAGCTCTAATATTTCAACCTTCCCCTTTAGAGAAAGCTCATCAATTATTTTCTTTTTTCTGTTAATTGGAAGCATAATTCAATCTCCTTAACATAACTTTTGTTAACTATGAACACATTATGTTCTAAATTAACAAAAATGTCAACAAAATATGTTTATAATTAACAAAGACATATAAATGTTACATTGTTTTGAATTATCAAAAATATATTAGGGGTTTACTGCTGTAGTGTGTTAAAATATACGAATAATTAAAATTAGGAGGGTCATCTAATGCAACTGGCGGAGACAAAATTACTTCAAATTGAAGATGTGTTAAGAGCGCATCAATTTTTAAAAGAGGTTGTGTTACATACACCTTTACAAAAATACGACTATCTGTCGGAGAAATACGAGGCTAATATATATTTTAAACGTGAAGATCTTCAACATGTTCGCTCATTTAAACTGAGAGGAGCTTACTATAAAATAAAAACTATTGAAGAGGCTGCCTGTAAAAAAGGAGTGGTCTGTGCAAGTGCAGGAAATCATGCCCAAGGAGTGGCTTATGCCTGTGCCCATTTAGGAATATCCGCAAAAATATTTATGCCATTGACTACTCCGAGTCAAAAAATTGAACAGGTAAGAATGTTTGGACGTGAGTTTGTCGAAATTATTCTAGCTGGTGATACTTTTGATGATTCAGCTAGCAGTGCCGTTGCCTACGCAAATGAGAATGATCGACTGTTTATCCACCCTTTTGACGATTTAGATATCATTGCAGGTCAAGGTACAGTCGCAGTTGAGATTATGAATGATATTGATGAAAAGCTAGATTATGTTTTTAGTAGCATTGGTGGAGGAGGTCTAGTGTCAGGCGTTTCTTCCTATATAAAGAATCTATCTCCTAGCACACAAATTATTGGTGTAGAGCCTGCTGGAGCAGCGAGTATGAAGGCAGCAATAGCAAACAGCGGGCCAATCGCACTTGAAACGATAGATAAATTCGTAGATGGGGCAGCGGTTAAGTGCGCCGGAAAGCTAACGCATCAAGTGGTAGCCAAATACGTGGATGATATTACACTTGTTCCAGAAGGAAAAGTATGCACCACCATATTAGACCTGTATAATAAACACGCTATTATCGCAGAGCCTGCTGGAGCATTATCAGTA
>NZ_JBAEAP010000504.1:0-1652 GCF_056205495.1 Psychrobacillus sp.
AAAACAATGGCTACAAGCGGCATTATTGCAGCTTTATATGTAGCTGTATCTATGCTAGTGGCACCTTTTTCATTTGGTGTTTTTCAATTTCGGATATCCGAGATGTTTAATCACCTGATCATATTTAATAAAAAGTATTTCTTTGGTATTGTGATTGGTGTATTTATTACAAACCTCTTCTCTCCATTAGGACTCTATGATTTAACTTTTGGAGTAGGACATTCTATTATCACTCTATCTATTAGTATACTAATTGGTAAATTCGTAAAGAATCAGCTATGGCACATGATTTTAAACACCATTTTGTTTACATTTACTATGTTTATCATTGCCATTGAATTGCACCTCTATTTTAAAATACCAGGTTCTTTATTTTATGAAACGTGGTATACAGTTGCTTTAGGTGAATTTGTAGTTATGGCAGTAGGAATACCATTAATGCTTGCCTTAAATAAACGTTTAAAATTTAAGGAACTAATATAAAAATGAGCCCCCATTTTCTTTTCCGAATTTGGGGGCTTATTTTAAGGTCACTTCCTACAAAGGAAATGCCCTTTTTCAATTTACTCTTTTTTAAACTCAATTGTACTTCTAACCGTATCTATAGGTCTTACTAGGCCTTCAATTTGGGCACGTTTTGATTCTAAGAATGGAGGTAAGGAAAGTTTTTCTCCCAAAGTCTCATAAGACTCGTCTCCCATAAAGCCGGGACCGTCCGTAGCAAATTCAAATAATATCCCGTCTGCCACTCGAGCATATAAGGATTGGAAGAAGAATCGATCTACAAACCCAGATGTATGGAATCCAAAGCTTTCCATTCTCTCTGTCCACTCATCTAGAACTGCTCTATCTTCCACTCGGAATGCTGCATGATGTACTGTCCCGAAGCCTTGACGACCTGGTGGAAGGATAACATTTTTCTCAATAATGACGCGGGCTCCATTTCCACCTTCTCCAACCTCAAATAAGTGAAGATCACCCTCTTGCGCAATTTCCTTAAACAGTAATACTTTTTCTAGTACTTCCTTCATGTAGTCAAACTGTGCAATACGAATATGAATGGGACCTAAACCAGTAATGGCATGCTCTAAAGGTATTGGTCCTTTTTGCCAAGGAGTACCAGACTCTACACCTGTATTGTTCTCATCCGAAATCAATTCGTATTGCTGGTCGTCAAAGTCTACAAAAGATAGAACCTTCACTCCGAATTGCTCTTGAATGCCAGTGTGTTTCACATTTAAACGGTCAAAGCGTTTCTCCCAATAATCTAAAGATGCATCCATTGGAACACGAAAAGCCGTTCTATAAATCTCATTCGTCCCATGGGTGCCTTTAGGGATTCCAGGGAAATCAAAAAATGTCATATCCGTTCCTGCTCCACCAACATCATCTGCAAAGAATAAATGATAGGTTTGAATGTCATCCTGATTTACTGTTTTCTTTACTAATCGCATACCTAACACGTAAGTAAAAAATTTATAGTTTTCTTCTGCACTGCTTGTAATTGCCGTCACATGGTGAATACCTTTTAAGTGATTCATATATATTAACCTCCACTATTTATCTTTAATTTAAATATCTTTAATTCAAGATAATTTTAACATGTAAAAAAATACAAGTCAACAAGAAAAGCGCAGGCGCCTATCCCTGCC
>NZ_JBAEAP010000505.1:0-3525 GCF_056205495.1 Psychrobacillus sp.
ATAAACGAGTTGAAAACCGCCCATAAACAAAGAAAGCGCCCATAAGTAATAGCAAAGTGCCCCATAACAAGTTGAGAACCGCCCATAAAGCGTGTACAAGTGCCCCATAAATTACAGAAACCCGCCCATAAACAAAGAAAGCGCCCATAAGGAATAGCAAAGTGTCCCATAACAAGGTGAAAACGGCCCATAAAATATGGACAAGTGTCCCATAAATCACAGTAAATCGCCCACAAACAAAGAAAGCGCCCATAAGTAATAGCAAAGTGTCCCATAAACGAGTTGAAACAGCCCATCAAGTATGTTCAAGTGTCCCATAAACTCCAACAACCACCCATAAACGTAAACTCACCAAAACTCCATACTAGAAGTTTCTCCCAAACCACCATTACAACCTAAAAAAGGACCCCCTAAAACAAGGGAATCCCAGCAGCACAAAATCTACTATTTAAATCACAATCTTATCTAATTCCCATTAAGTGCACTATATAAACCAAAAAACCGTACATATTTTGTCTAAATAAGAAATTTTAAGCTTAATGCCTTGTAGCAATGCAGCACTATTCAGTATAATAGGATGGATATTCGGATTTTGGCGAATGAAAGAAAGGGGAGTTCTTATGAACGAGGAATCACGTTTACAAAGTACTCAAATAAAAGAAACTACTTCTCCCGAGAAAAACGTGGAGAAAGATTATAGCAAATATTTTCAAGCAGTTTACACTCCCCCGTCCTTAAAAGATGCAAAAAAACGTGGGAAAGAAGAAGTGGCTTACCACAACGACTTTTCAATTGCAGATGAATTCAAAGGGATGGGACAAAATCGTAAATTTTATATACGTACCTATGGATGTCAAATGAATGAACATGACACAGAAGTAATGGCTGGGATTTTCATGCAGTTGGGATATGAGCCAACTAATACAGTGGAAGATGCTAATGTCATCCTTTTAAATACTTGCGCTATTCGTGAAAACGCGGAGAACAAAGTATTTGGTGAACTTGGTCATTTAAAGCATTTAAGAAGAAACAATCCTGATTTGCTGATTGGCGTATGTGGATGTATGTCCCAGGAAGAATCCGTAGTAAAGAAAATTTTGAAAACGTACGATCAAGTAGATATGATTTTTGGTACACACAATATTCACCGTCTACCTAACATTCTTAATGAGGCGTACCTATCAAAAGAGATGGTTATTGAAGTATGGTCTAAAGAAGGAGATGTAATAGAGAACCTTCCACGAGTACGTAAGGGGTCTATTAAAGCCTGGGTTAACATTATGTATGGCTGTGATAAGTTCTGTACATATTGCATCGTGCCATATACACGAGGTAAAGAGCGTAGCCGTCGACCAGAGGATATAATTCAAGAAATACGCCACCTTGCAGCTCAAGGCTATAAGGAAATTACACTGCTTGGTCAGAATGTAAACGCTTATGGAAAAGACTTTACAGACTTAGATTATCGTTTTGGCGACTTAATGGATGATTTAAATAAAATTGATGTAGCGAGAATTCGTTTTATGACTAGTCACCCAAGAGACTTTGATGATCATTTAATCGAAGTATTAGCAAAGGGCGGCAACTTGGTAGAGCATATTCATTTACCAGTTCAGTCAGGATCATCTGATATTTTAAAAATTATGGCTCGTAAATATACAAGAGAACATTATTTAGAGCTAGTAAGAAAGATTAAAACAGCTATTCCGAATGCCTCATTGTCAACGGATATTATTGTTGGTTTTCCTAATGAAACGGACGAACAATTTGAGGAAACGTTATCTCTTTATAAAGAGGTAGGATTTGAAATTGCATACACTTATATTTATTCTCCACGTGAAGGCACTCCAGCAGCTAAAATGATTGATAACGTGCCAATGGAAGTGAAGAAGGAAAGACTTCAACGTTTAAATGCACTAGTAAATGAAATGTCTGCAGAGGCAATGAAAAAGCTTGAAGGTGATATTGTGGAGGTATTGGTAGAAGGGGAAAGTAAAAATAACCCTGATGTACTTGCTGGCTATACCCGAAAAAGCAAACTAGTGAATTTTGTTGGCCCTAAAGATATTATCGGGAAGCTTGTTCAAGTTAAAATTACAAATGCAAAAACATGGTCACTTACTGGTGAACTAGTAGAAGCAACAATTGAGGAAAAGGTGGGTATATAATGACTACTAAATACACTAGAGATGATATTATTGAAAAGGCAAGAGAAATAGCTACTATGATTGCAAACACGGAAGAAGTTGACTTCTTTAAACGTGCAGAAGCACAAATTAATGAAAATCAATCCGTTCGTGAGAAAATTGCTAGCTTAAAGAGCTTACAGAAACAAGCTGTTAACTTCCAACATCTTGGAAAAGAAAAAGCATTGAAAATGATTGAAGGTAAAATTGCTGCAATAGAAGAAGAAATCGACAGCATTCCAATTGTTCAAGAGTTTAAGCAATCTCAAGGTGATGTAAATAGTCTTTTACAGCTTGTTGCTAATTCAATCTCCAACAATGTTACTAACCAAATTATTGAATCTACCGAAGGTGATCTTCTTAGAGGAGAAACTGGCTCTAAGGTCAAAAACACTACTTACGATAGCTGTTCATAATTATAAACGACAAAACATACACTGTATCTACACGATACAATGTATGTTTTTTTATTTGGACAAAATTCTTATTGTCTGTTGAAATCTCTGGAATTAACACTCGCTACTTTTCGGCAAATTAACGGAATTTACTTAATTAATTGACATCGTGTGAAGTATTTATGATAGAATTATAGAGAACAAAGGGTACTTTTATATAAAAAGGGAGGAAATGTAAAATATGAAAACTAGACAATTTAAATGGTTAGCAGTCTTAAGCATTTTTGCTGTAATTTTTTTAGCGGCATGTGGTTCTGATGACTCTGACAGTGAAAATGGCTCTGGAGACTCAGCTAAAACAAAAGCAGATTATAAATTTTTAAGTATATTAACTGGTGGAACGCAAGGTACGTATTACCCACTAGGTGGTACTTTTGCTGATTTAGTTACTGAAGAGACAGGTATAAAAACAACTGCTGAGGTATCTCAAGCTTCCGCTGCGAATATGACAGCTTTACATGAAGATGATGAAGGGCAAATTGCCTTCGTACAAACTGATATCGCTTATTATGGTACAGAAGGAACAGAAATGTTCGAAGGAAACAAGTTAGATACGGTAGTTGCAATTGGTGCACTTTATCCAGAAACGGTTCAACTAGTTACCTTAGCGGATTCAGGAATTAATTCATTTGAGGATCTTAAAGGCAAAAAGGTTTCTGTAGGGGCTCCTGGTTCAGGAACATATGCAAATGCTGAGCAGCTTTTAGAAATTCATGGTCTATCAATAGAAGATGATATTGAAGCTCAAAACTTAGATTTTGGTGAATCTACTGATGGGTTATCAACTGGACAAATTCAAGCTGCATTTATCACTGCAGGTTACCCAAGGTCCGCAGTGGAAGCTTTAAATGCAACTAAAAAAGTAAATATTATTTCTGTTACAG
>NZ_JBAEAP010000506.1:0-11476 GCF_056205495.1 Psychrobacillus sp.
CCGAACACGGAAGTTAAGCTCTTCTGCGCCGATGGTAGTTGGGGGCGTCCCCCTGCAAGAGTAGGACGTCGCTGGGCAACTAAAGGAAGTCGTCACCGAGTAATCGGTGGCGGCTTTTTTGTTTTGTCTTTTACAGGAAAAAGCGAAGAGACAAAGGGTTCGAGGGAGCAAGGAAGAATGTTATAATAAAAATCAATACAAAAAGGTCAACCAATTTGGGCTGACCTTTAAATACGAACGGCTTAGACTAGTTGTGTCAATGAATTTGTGGGTAAATGGGAAAATATTTTTGTTAGGAGGTATCTCATGGAACTCATTAATATTGTTGTCGGATTTATAGTATGTATTTGTATTGGGTCTGTATTGAATATACTACTTAAGACAACTCAAAAAAGAGATTGGCTAATTACATTCTTAATAAGTTTAGTATTATCAATAGCAATAGTGCCTTTGTTAGGTTAACGATTACGGCTATTTTATGGAACTAACACCGTAATTTTTAGCCAAAAAAATTCACTTAAAACCCACTAGGAAAAGTAGAGAGGCAGAAGTTATTTGTTTCGTGCATTTTCAAATCGACTTTTATCTTTAACATAGCCTTAAAACAAAAATCAATCTCCCGCTAAGTAAGTGTGAAAAAAACATAAAAGAGACATGGGAATAGTCCATGTCATCTTGTCTGCAACTCATTATGTTAAGAATTAACTTTCAGTAGTTTTGTTACAGCTCGCAGGTGGACCAATAAATGTGGAAGGTACTACTGGTGCAATTGCTTTTTCCCAAAGAGTTTTATCTAAACAATAGGTATGGGCCATAATATTCGCTGGAGTCAACTTCAGGATATCTGATCCTAGTATTACTTCTGGTGTTGGTGCATTAAAAATGGCCAGTAGATGTGTATGTTTCTCTGTAGCTACTTCATAATGCCACCATCCTTGAGGTACATTTGCTACTTGGCCAGGTGAGAGCGGAAAATGTTGCATTTGCTTAGTAAAGGGATTCAATAATGAGACGGTTAATCCACCAGAAATACAATAGACAAGTTCGGCAGCATTTTGGTGGTAATGGGGCTCGATCACATTGTTTGGACTAAGAAAAATATCAAGTAAGGATATATTATCTAGTGTATTTAATTGTTGAATCCCTAAAACATTAATAAAGTTTTGGCTATCTTTTTTAAACAAGTTACTTGTGTTCACGTCAAAAGTGAATTGAGCGGATGGGGAGGTGTAGTCAAACGGGAAAATTATAGGGCAGCTCCTTTCTATATCGTCATTACTATACATTCTCCGCATAATATGTGTGGATCCAATTTGTTGTGCATTAGGAGCCATATTCATACAATAAAATAATTTCCCGGAAAATAAATATTTAATAAAGTTCTGCCCTTTCTGGCCAAAAATAGGTTCAAATCATCTATCCTTATTTCATGTCTTATTTCATGTATAATAGAAAGATAATAAAGTTTGGTGAGGTATAAGAAATGCATGAAAAACGACCTTTAGTAGAAGCGCTTGAAAAATTTCATAGTCAAAAGAATATCTCCTTTCATGTACCAGGACATAAACATGGGGTGTTATCCAATCTTCCTGAGGTTATTAAAGAGGCCTTATCCTATGACCTTACAGAACTTAAAGGCTTAGATGACTTACATCATCCAGAAGAAGCTATTAAAGAAGCGGAAGAATTGTTAGCGTCTACATACGGGGCAAAAAAAAGTTATTTTCTTGTCAATGGAACGACTGTTGGCAATTTAGCTATGCTATATGCAACATGCCAGTATGGAGAACAGTTAATAGTCCAGAGGAATGCTCACAAGTCAATTTTTCATGCAATTGAGCTAGTAGGTGTTGAACCTATTTTTGTTACACCAGAATGGGATTCTCGCACAAAAACAACAACCTTTGTTTCTGCCAACACCATTAAAAGCGCAATAGAAGAGTTTCCTTTAGTAAAAGGTGTTCTACTCACTTACCCAACTTACTATGGAATGGCTTCTAATGAGATAAAAGAGATTATCGATTATTGCCATACAAAAGGTATCCCAGTCCTAGTAGACGAAGCACATGGAGCACATTTTAAGGCAAACAGCGGTTTTCCATTATCTGCTCTTGATTTCGGTGCAGATATAGTAGTACAATCTGCACACAAAACATTACCATCTATGACAATGGGTTCTTACTTACATATAAATTCTTCTATTATAAAAGCTTCTCAAGTAAACAAGTATTTAAGGATGCTTCAATCAAGCAGTCCTTCTTATTTAGTAATGGCATCCTTAGATGATGCAAGAAGCTATGTACAAAGATACAATGAAATGGATTTCAAACAATTAATATATAAAAGAGATTTGTTCATTCAGGCACTCCAAACGATTAAGCTAGTGGAAGTAATAGAAGTTAATGATCCACTGAAATTACTAATACGTGTTGGGAGCTATTCGGGTTTTCAAGTTCAACAGGCTTTAGAAGCACAACATGTATATGCGGAGCTTGCGGATACTTATCAGGTTTTAATAATTCTTCCTTTACTAAAAAAGGACCAAGACTACCCTTTTGCAGAGGTAAGAAAACGAATTAAAATGGCCGTAGATGAGCTTAAAAAAGAAACACCGATAATTCCTAAAGATATAAGAAATAACTCGTTTAAATCTGTTTCTACGATTGAAATGAATATGAGCCTCTTAAATGAGAAAAAAGGCGAGTGGGTTCCCTATGTTCGCTCCATAGGAAGAATAGCAAAAGGAATACTCATTCCGTATCCACCGGGAGTACCATTATTCATTCCAGGAGAAAAGATTACGATTTCTATGTTAACTGAACTGGAGGAATGGATTGATAAAGGAGCTACCTTCCAGGGAGATCATAGACTTGATGAAAAGCTAATTTATGTTGTGGAGGATTAATAGTGCAAAAAAAAGGGTATTTTATAACAAGCGAGGGTCCAGAAGGTGCGGGCAAGACAACTGTCATGCAATTACTTGGAAAAAGATTAATGGAAGAGGGCTTTGAGGTCGTGATGACAAGAGAGCCTGGAGGCATTAATATCTCGGAAAAAATAAGAGGAATAATCTTAGATAACGAGCATACAATGATGGATAGCCGTACGGAGGCATTATTATATGCTGCAGCAAGGAGACAGCATTTAGTTGAAAAAGTTTTGCCTGCTCTAGAAGCTGGTAAAATTGTTATTTGTGATCGTTTTATTGATAGTTCGCTTGCATATCAAGGACATGCAAGAGGAATAGGGGTAGAAGAAATATTAGCAATCAATCAATTTGCAATTGGACAGACTATGCCCGACCGCACGATTCTTTTTGATATAGAACCAAGTGTTGGGTTAGAAAGAATTAATGCACATAGCAGTAGAGAAAAAAATAGGCTAGATGTAGAGAGTCTTCAATTTCATGAAAAGGTTAGAGAAGGCTACCTTAACTTAGTAAAACAATATCCAGACAGAATTAAGGTAATCGATGCTTCTCAAAAGCTCGAAGAAGTATTAGAAGCTACCTATAAAGTAGTAAAAATGGAATTAGAAATTTTTAGGTAATTAATGCTATAATAAAATAAACAGAATAGAAAAGTGGGAGTGAGTAGCGATGAAATTAATAGTAGCCGTAGTGCAGGACCAAGATAGTAATAGATTGTCAAATGCGTTAACGAAAGCAAAGTTTCGTGCAACAAAACTTGCTAGTACAGGTGGGTTTTTAAGATCTGGAAATACTACGTTTCTGATCGGTACAGATGACTCCTTAGTATCTTCTGCATTAGAATTAATAAGAGACAATTGTAGAGCACGTGAACAGATGGTAGCCCCAGTTTCACCTATGGGAGGAAATGCTGATTCATACATTCCGTACCCAGTGGAAGTAGAGGTAGGAGGAGCTACAGTATTTGTTCTTCCAATTGAACAATTCCATCATTTTTAATAATGAAGGAAAGGATCGAAAACTTTGAAGATAAATCAAGATGTACGAGTAGGGATAGATAAGATACGCAAGGATACTATGCAGAATAATATTCAATCTGCAAAGTTTGGCCAAATGATTACAAAGCAGGATCAGCGGATGCAAACCGAAGCCTTAACGAAACTGTTAGGAGATATTACTACAGCAGGAGATCGTTTAGCAAGGTCTAGAAATCTACGTGATATGGCTAAGTTTAAAATGCTGATTAAAAAGTTTCTAGAGGAAGCTGTGGATTTTGGAATGGGATTAAAGCAATCTCATACATGGAATCGATTTGGTGAAGGAAGAAAGTTAAAAATCGTAGAGACTATTGATGAAAAATTGGTAGAGCTAGCAGAAGAAATTTTGAGCCAAGAAAAAAGCTCTATAGAATTATTAGATAAAATAGGCGAAATTAAAGGATTACTTATTAATCTATATACGTAATGTTCCCGTGTTATCGCACCGTGCGAAACACGGGATTTTTTAGAGAGGTGGAACCACTATGAGCATGGAAGAAGAATGGTCCATTGAAGGAATAGAAAAAATACAACCTACTGCGATTAAACAAATTCAATCCATAGTAGCAAAAAATCGTATTGGACATGCCTACATTATTGAAGGTGCTAATGGTACAGGTAAAACAAAAGTTATGCAATTTTTTGTACAGCTTATGTTTTGCGAAAATTCGACAGAAAATGTTCCATGTGAAACATGTCGAAACTGTAAAAGATTAAAATCATCTAATCATTTGAACATTATTCAACTGGAGCCAGATGGTCAAAATATAAAAAGAAATCAAATTGATGAATTAATACATGAGATGAGCAAAACCTCTATTGAAAGAGGAAGAAAGGTTTATGTAATACATGAAGCAGATCGATTGAACACAAGCTCCTCTAATACATTACTTAAATTTTTAGAGGAGCCTCAGAGCGAAATTACTGCCATCTTATTGACCGATAAGATGCATGCCTTATTACCAACAATACGGTCCAGATGTCAGCATATAGGCTTAGCCACCATGCCACAGGGAGTATTAAAAAAGAAGTTAATGGAAGAGGGAATTACTGATTCAATGGCTTCTACAGTTAGTAGAATGACGAATCAAGTAGAAGAAGCTCTAATTTTAGCGAAAGACGAGCAATTTGGACTTGCAAGGAAATCAGTGATAAAATTGGTGGAAGCAAGTGAAAAAAGTGTTCAGGATGCCCTTATGTGCATACATGAAGATTTTGGTCCTTTGCTAAAAGAAAAGGAAAGTGCAGAACAAGTATTAGATTTACTACTATTTGCTTATCGTGATATAGTAGCTATAAAAGCAACTCCACTCGCAGTTTGTACCTATCCAGATATGATTTCATTCTGGAAACAGATAGCATTACAAAAGACGTATGAGCAATTGTCTAAACAGTTAGAATTGATTTTAGATGCAAAGCAAAATTTGCATAGAAATATGAACCGGACACTGATGATGGAGCAGCTGATGCTTAACCTGCAGGAGGGGTATAGTTTTGTATAATGTTGTAGGAGTCCGCTTTAAGAAAGCGGGTAAAATATATTATTTTGATCCAGTAGACTACGCTTTAGAGAAAGATGACTATGTAATCGTTGAAACTGCTCGTGGCGTAGAATATGGGAAAGTCGTCGTACCTATTAAACAAGTAGGAGAAAACGATGTCGTTTTACCTTTGAAGCAAGTAGTCCGTCCTTCTACGGAGAAGGACAAAATCCAAGTGGAAGAAAATCGTTTAGAATCGGCCCAGGCATTAGCATTGGGAACCGAAAAAATATTACAAAGAGAATTAGAGATGAAGCTTGTAGATGTTGAATATACATTCGACCGAAACAAAATTATCTTCTATTTCACAGCGGAGGGTCGAGTAGACTTTCGTGATTTAGTAAAGGATCTTGCTTCTGTATTTAGAACTCGAATTGAACTCAGACAAATAGGGGTGCGCGACGAGGCAAAAATGCTAGGTGGTATTGGTCCTTGTGGAAGAATGCTTTGCTGTTCAACCTTTTTAGGTGATTTTGAGCCAGTATCTATTAAGATGGCAAAAGATCAAAACCTATCATTGAATCCTTCTAAGATTTCCGGATTGTGCGGACGTCTAATGTGCTGCTTAAAGTATGAAAATGACGAATATGAGGCTGCAAGAGAGCAAATGCCTGACATTGGTGATAAAATTGAGACACCAGATGGATTCGGAAAAGTAGTTAGCATGAATATTTTAGAGAGAATTTTACGTATTGAGTTAAGTGATCCACTTCGTATATTAGACTATACGTTAGATGAGGTTGTAAACTATGCTAAAAATCCAGTATAATGGACGGGGCAATGAGGTGAATAGGTGATGGACCGTAATTTTTTTGATACAATTATAGAATTTGAAAAACAGTTAGAGTCCACGCAGCTCCAATTTCGCGCTTTGAAAGAATTTGTAGCGATTATGATAGAAGAACGTCAAGCGTTACAAGAAGAGAACAATCATTTAAGACAAAGACTTGATGAAATACATGGAAAAGAAGTAATGGACGAAAAGATACGAGAGAAACGATTAAACAAGGCAGATATAGGTGAAGGCTATGATAACCTAGCAAGGCTTTATCAGGAAGGTTACCATGTATGTCATGTTCATTTCGGAAGCGCTCGGAAGGAAGAAGATTGTTTATTTTGCTTATCTTTTTTAAATAAACAAAATGTCTAATCAATTGACTGATGCCACTCCATAGGTGGGTGTCAGTCTTTTGTTTTATGGAGGTTTAAGTTATGGAGCAATGGCTAAAGGATGATGAAAGGCTAGACTATTTATTGGCAGAGGATTTAAGAATTATACAAAGCCCTTCTGTTTTCTCCTTTTCCTTAGATGCAGTTTTATTAGCAAGATTTACATATGTCCCATTTAAAAGAGGAAAAATAGTAGATCTATGTACTGGAAATGGAGCTATTCCTCTTTTCCTAAGTGCACGATCACAAGCAGAAATAGTGGGTATTGAATTGCAGGAAAGATTAGCTGATATGGCAAACAGAAGTGTCGAGTATAACAAGCTAACAGAACAAATTCATATTATGCAAGATAATGTTATAGGTATAGCAAGTAAAATTGGAACTGAAAAATATGATGTGGTAACCTGTAATCCTCCTTATTTTCCAGCACATGAAGCAAGTGACAAAAATCTCAAGGAACATCTAGCTATTGCAAGACATGAGATACATCTTACCCTGGAAGAGGCAGTGCAATCAGCTAGTGAGCTACTCAAACAGGGAGGGAAGGCAGCATTTGTTCATCGCCCTGGGAGGTTGTTGGATATTGTTACATCTATGCGAGCCAACCGACTTGAGCCAAAACGTATTCGGTTTGTTTATCCCAAAAAAGGTAAGGAAGCTAATACATTATTGATTGAGGCTATTAAGGATGGAAAACCAGATTTAAAAATTTTACCTCCTCTTTATGTGTACGGAGAAGATGGACAATACACAGATGAGGTTAAAGAGATGCTGTATGGAGACAAATAAAGAGCACACTTTTTATGTATTACAATGTAATGACGGCTCCTACTATGCGGGTTATACGAATGATTTGTTTAAGCGTATTAAGGTTCATAATGAAGGAAAAGGAGCAAAGTACACGAGGGCAAGACTCCCAGTAAAGTGTATTTATAAGGAAATTTTCGAGTCAAAACAAGAGGCAATGCAGGCAGAATATGCATTTAAGCAACTTACAAGAAAACAAAAAATAGCACATATGAGAGGTGAGTCAGCCAATGAATTCACAAAAATCAACAGAACATGAAAACAGTAGTTGTTTGTATTTAGTAGCTACCCCAATAGGTAACCTAGAGGATATGACAATGCGTGCTATTCGGATTTTGAAGGAAGTCGACTATATAGCAGCAGAAGACACTAGGAATACGAAGAAGTTATGTAACTATTTTGAGATATCTACGCCTTTAACAAGCTATCATGATCATAACCAGCTAGCTGGTGGAGAGAAAATATTAGAAATATTGAGGGATGGGAAACAAGTTGCATTGGTAAGTGATGCGGGTCTACCGTGTATCTCAGATCCAGGAGCAGATATTGCTGCAAAAGCAATAGCAGAAGGATTTGCAGTAGTACCAGTTCCAGGAGCAAATGCAGCAATTAGTGCTTTGATAGCCTCGGGAATGATTACGCAACCGTTCTTTTTTTACGGATTTCTTAGCAGAAATAAGAAGGAAAGAAAAGCAGAAATTACAACGCTAGAAAAGAGACAAGAAACAATTCTATTATATGAGTCTCCTCACCGTTTGAAGGAATCTTTAAAAGATATGCAAGCCATTATGGATGGAACACGCCAAATTGTATTAGCGAGAGAGCTTACAAAGAAATTTGAGGAGTTTTTAAGAGGCACAATAGACGAAGCAGTCGAATGGGCAGAAACAAATGAAATTCGTGGTGAATTTTGTATAGTACTTGCTGGCAGTGAAGCTAAAGAAGAAATAGAAGAAGCTTGGTGGAAAGATTTAAGCATTGAAGAACATGTCGAGCATTTAATACAGGAAAAGCAACTGAAATCAAAGGATGCAATTAAAGAAGTTTCCATTCAACGTGGGTTACCTAAAAGAGAGGTTTACCAAAGTTATCACGTAGAATAGCAATTTCCCTAGCTATGATATAGATTGAGTAGGGGATCGGTTCTTATAAAATCTCATTGCATATTATAAAGTTCAAAGGTTTAAAAAAACATCCGTCTGCACGGATGTTTTTTAGGTCTTATTTTAAGCTGCTTTGAATTTCTTTAATTAATTGTTCTGCACCTTCTGGGCTTAAAATTAATTTGCCCCCAACAAGACGAAGATTTTCATCTGATACTTCACCAGTAACTGCACAAGTCATGTTTGGCATATATTTTTTTAAGATGATTTTATCATCGTCAACATATATTTCAAGCGCATCTTTTTCTGCTATACCTAGTGTACGACGAAGTTCAATAGGAATAACAACGCGTCCTAACTCATCAACTTTACGAACTATACCTGTAGATTTCATTATTAAAGTTTCTCCTCTCAAGAGTGTATATTTTTCGCCAAAATTCGACATTAACCTCTTTTATGTACTTAATCATACCAAGTACTACCATATTGGTCAATAATTATTCTTCTGATTTTATTAGAATGGATGATAAAAATATGACTATGTTTACATAATATACCTAATAAAAATAATTATTATATCATTCTTAGGAATAATCTAGCTATTATTGGAAATAATGTAAGTCATAAAGAAAATTCGACAAAATTGCTTCAGAGGTATAGATTGAAACAACTACCCCATTTCGATAGAATAAAGTATATAGAAGATTCAGCATTGGAGGCAATTAGCATTGAGCGCACAAGATAAAACATTTTATATTACGACCCCTATTTACTACCCAAGTGGTAAATTCCATATTGGAACGGCTTATACAACGGTAGCTTCCGATGCAATGGCACGCTATAAACGATTAAGAGGATATGACGTTCGCTTTTTAACTGGGATGGACGAGCATGGCCAAAAAATACAGGAAAAAGCTCAAGAAGCGGGAATGGAGCCACAAGCATATGTGGACGAAATTGCATTAGCTGCTAAGAAAACTTGGGCAACTATGGATATATCTTATGACGATTTTATACAAACAACAGAAAATCGTCATAAACAAACAGTAGAGAAAATTTTCCAAAAATTTCTAGACAATGGAGATATTTATAAAGGCGAGTATGAGGGCTGGTACTGTACACCTTGTGAATCTTTCTTCACAGAAACTCAATTAGACGAAGGAAATTGTCCAGACTGTGGACGACCAGTTCACAAAGTAAAAGAAGAATCATACTTCTTCAATATGAAAAAATATGCAGGACGTTTATTGGAATACTACGAAAACAATGTAGAGTTTATAGAACCGGAATCCAGAAAAAATGAGATGATCAATAACTTTATCAAGCCTGGTTTAGAAGATCTGTCTGTATCGAGAACTTCCTTTGACTGGGGAATTCGTGTTCCAGGAGATGCAAAGCATGTCATTTATGTGTGGGTAGATGCTTTAACAAACTATATTACGTCCCTAGGCTATATGTCAGATGACGATACCCTGTTTAAAAAATATTGGCCAGCAGATGTACATGTAGTAGGGAAGGATATAGTACGCTTCCATACAATTTATTGGCCGATTTTCTTAATGGCTTTAGACTTACCTCTT
This sequence comes from Psychrobacillus sp., assembly GCF_056205495.1. Taxonomy (NCBI): domain Bacteria; kingdom Bacillati; phylum Bacillota; class Bacilli; order Caryophanales; family Bacillaceae; genus Psychrobacillus; species Psychrobacillus sp. Next base: position 10,168 of record NZ_JBAEAP010000506.1, read on the forward strand.
CCGAAAAAAGTGTTCGCACATGGATTTATCATGATGAAAGACGGTAAAATGTCAAAATCAAAAGGAAATGTTGTATATCCAGAGATGCTAGTGGAGCGTTATGGACTTGATGCGACACGTTACTTCCTACTTCGTGAGCTTCCATTTGGACAAGATGGTGTGTTTTCACCGGAATCCTTTGTAGAACGTACGAATTTTGACCTTGCCAATGATCTTGGGAATCTTTTAAATAGAACAGTCTCGATGATCAACAAATACTTTGATGGTAAAATTCCTGTTAACCAAGGAGAAGCGACAGAATTTGATGCAACTTTACATCAATTTGCTAAAGAAGCAATAGAAAAATATGAAGTCAATATGGAGAAAATGCAGTTTAGCCTTGTATTAGGAGATTTATGGTCGCTTGTGTCTCGTACAAACAAATATATTGATGAGACTCAGCCATGGGTTCTAGCAAAGGATGAAGCAAGAAAAGGGCAACTTGCAAGTGTTATGATCAACTTAGCGGAAAGTCTTCGTCAGATAGCGACCTTAATCCAACCATTTATGCCAAATAGCCCAAAAGAAATTATGGAGCAGCTAGGCTTAACGGACGCTCAGCTACAATGGGAGAAACTTGGTGATTTTAATGTTATCCCTGAGGGTACACAAGTAATTAGTACAGGAGTGCCAATTTTCCCTCGTTTAGACGTAGATATAGAAGTAGCTTTTATACGTGAGCAAATGCGCGGTTCTGTCAAAACTCTACAAGAAGAGGTGGAGGAAGAGGCAGAGGAAGAGCAAGAGCAAGAGGAATCAGAGGAAATTTCTATTGATGACTTCTTTAAAGTGGATTTAAGAGTAGCAACAGTATTGGAATGTGAAGCTATTCCTAAAGCAGATAAGTTATTAAAATTACAATTAGACTTAGGATATGAAAAACGTCAGGTTGTCTCAGGAATAGCAAAGCATTATAAACCAGAGGAGCTAGTAGGTAAAAAAGTAATTGTAGTAGCTAACTTGAAACCAGTAAAACTTCGTGGAGAACTATCCCAAGGGATGATTTTAGCTGGTGAAAAAGATGGATACTTAACTCTAGCAACTGTTGATGAAAAACTAGAAAATGGTGCACAAGTAAAATAATAAGCTAATTAAAACTGTCGTGTGAGCGGCAGTTTTTTTATGTAAATAAATATTTACACGTCTATAACATAGGCGTTTCAGACTGTAGACAAACTCCAAAAAATATGGAGTTTGCCTACAGTCTTTTTTCTTTTAAAATAGAAGTAACGCGAGGGAGAGTTGATTTCCGCTACGAACGGACGCTTTC
>NZ_JBAEAP010000507.1:0-12945 GCF_056205495.1 Psychrobacillus sp.
TCTCCCTTAGAGCTTTTTGGCATCTTAGCAAGTACATTTGCTATGTACTTTTTTCTAACATTTTTACCTGGAGCCATACCACTTTTCTCTGGAAGCCTTCTAGCCTACGCAATAACCGTGTTAAGTTTTAGAGCCTTTAGAAGAATTGAGCAAAAACAAAAAGTACAACAAGAAAAACCATTAGTTAATAAAGACATGTTGGTTGAGGACCTGAAATCTTAAAAAAGAGAGCGGGATCTATTCTTTAGATCACGCTCTCTTTTCTTGTTACTTTAGCTTTCCTTCAATAGCTTTGGCTGCTGCATCTGCCGCTTCTTTAGGAGTTTTCTTACCTTCTAGCATGGTTTGAAGTTCTGCTTGTATTAATGGCATAATATTACGCCCTTCTGGTTGAATGACTCCAGACTGTGTAAACTCCGTGTAAGAAGCTAATTGGGCAAGATATTTTTGATCGTCATAAATATCTTTTGCTGACTCTCTAGTAGGAATGAATTGAGTTTCTCTATTAAATTTCCGTTGGTTTTCAGCATTCGTAATTACTTTAATAAACTCTGCAGCTGCATCTTTGTTATCTGAATTTACCGGAACAACAAACATGCCAGTGGTACCATAGGTAGCTTGTTTTTTATTCTTTAATGGCGGAGCAATTACAAACTCAAAGGTCTCTTTTTCTAGCATTCTACTTACTGATTTTCCTGCTCCTTGAATAGATAACAGTTTTCCGCTATCCCATAAGGCATCATGGTCTAAGGCAGTAATCGAATCCTGCGGAATCCAACCATTACTATATAATTTGTTAATAAATTCAAATGCCTCTACGCTATTTTCGTTATTAATCATTACTTTATTGTCTTCGGTTAGTATTTCACCGCCAGCCTGCCATAAATAAGGATAGAGAGTACCATTCATCGAGCCCCCGCCTTGGAAGCTAGAAGCATAGTAACCTTTTTCTTTAGCTTTAGCTGCCCATTCCTCAAACTCTTCCCACGTAGTTGGAAGCTTGGAAGGGTCTTCCCCAATTGCTTTCACAACTTCAACGTTGTACATAAAGGTTTCGACTGATTGTAATATAGGCACACCATACATTTTTCCCTTCCACTTAGTTGGAACCAGTGAGCTTTCCACAAAATCGTCCATATCGTTGTTTTCCATATAAGGGCTAAGGTCAACTAGCATCCCTGCTTCAGCATATTGAGGCATTTGGTCAGGGATGGCATAAAATACATCTGGACCATTATTTGCTGCAAGTGCAGTCAATATCTTTTGATCGCGATTAGCCCAAGGAATTTGTTGGAAGTTAACCTTCACACCAGAAGCATCTTCATAAGAAGCGATTAACTCCTTCCACATTTCCCCTTCCTTTTCCTGATTGTCCGTGTACGGATGAGCCCATACAGTTATTTCCCCTTTACTTTGAGAATCCGTTGTTCCAGTCTCGTCACTACAACCAACCATCAGTAACCCACTTACCAGCAATAAAAATAATAACTTTTTCATTGACCTACCCCTTCGATTTGTATTCTAGCTGCTCTTCTCTTTTCGATTCTGCTTCTAGTTCACCCCTTTCAAATTACCCCAATATAATAAATCATTTTTTTCCAAGTATGTAAAAATATAAAACTTTTTATTTCTTAATAGTATATGACCGATATGAAAGAGACAATGTCCTAATATAGTCTCTAAATTTCTACACGACGGCTAAATTTTCTTTTCATTTCGTGTCTTCATGTTGTTTAAATTTCATATATGTTGTAAGATTCATTAGTTATATTAAAATAAAGAATCTTACTATATAAGGCTCGGTGAATGATAGATGAATACAAAAGCTTTTTTACTCGCAATTATGACTGTAGCTATCTGGGGATCTTCTTTTGCAGCTATTAGTGCTAGCTTAAATGGAGGCTTTCCTCCGGGTCACTTATCTTTATATAGATTTTTGATAGCCTCACTTATTTTTGCAGTTGTTGCATTCTGGCCAGGAAGTAAATTTAAACTTCCTGAGAAAAGTGACCTATGGAAAATATTAATTTTAGGGTGGATTGGTATTAGCCTCTACCATGTTTGCGTGACATTTGGACAAATGACCATTTCTGCCGGGACTGCAGGTATGCTTATCGGTTCTGCACCAATTGTTACCACTGTGATGGCTGTTGTTATATTAAATGAACGATTAGGAAAAGTAGGATGGATAGGATTAGGGTTTGGCTTTGTTGGAATAATACTTATTGCTTTAGGGACGGGGGATTCATCCTTTGATATCTCTCCAGGAGTATTCCTAGTTCTAATTGCAGCTTTTGCCACGTCTATCTTTTTCGTATATCAAAAGCCTTTATTTAAGAAATATAGCGCTATTGAGCTTACTGCTTACTTTACTTGGGCTGGTACTGTACCATTTCTCTTATTTTCACCTGGACTATTCGATACTCTTCAAAACGCAACTGTAGAAGCAAATCTATCTGCGATTTACATCGGCATATTTCCTACAGCCTTAGCCTACCTCACTTGGGCAATAGCGTTATCTAAGAGCGATGCCAGCTCTATTTCCAATACATTATACGCAGAGCCAGTTGTTGCTATAATTATTACTTGGATTTGGCTTCATGAGCTTCCTTCTCCACTTTCTATTGTTGGTGGGACCGTTGCAATAAGCAGCTTGTTACTCGTTAACTTGTATGGAAAGAAACAGCGACTGACCTTAAAGCAAGAAAATACAGCCAAAAATCACATTTGAAAAAAGGTACCCAGAAGACTATGCTTCATTTGGGTACCTTTTTACTTTTATCTATGCGATGGTATTCAGACAGTTGGGTTACACGGACATTCTTCGTATTCAATTCATGGTAGATGCCTCTGCTATCCCAAAAGGAAATAAACTGATCCCTTTCATTTCGGATTAGACTCTCCGCTTCCTCCGATGATTCTAAGTGAATAAACCTTCTTATATAGTGGTTTTCATCAAAGAAGTAAGTAATTTTAAATTCTTTCATCGTTAGTCTCCTATTGTTGCTTTCTTTTTACATTGGCCATTATAACCTTACTATGCGGAAGACTTGGGATACTTACCATGCTATAGCTTAAATCCTGATTTGGAAGGTCGTAAGCTAGCTTATTTGCAAGATATTGAAGGCTCACCTTCATTATTTCAATAGTTACCCACTCTCCTGCACAGCGGTGGCCCATATTGAAATCTCCACCGCCTTGAGGTATAAAGCTAAATGGGCTTTCGTCCCACTGCGCAAAACGCTCAGGATTGAAAATTTCTGGATTGTCCCAGAGATGAGGATCATGGTTGGTTCCATACAAGTCTAATAATGTTAAGGTTCCTTCTTCAAATTGAAAACCGTTCCAGGTAAAGTCCTTTTTCACTCTAGCGATTGTCGCAGGAAAAAAAGGATAAAACCGTCTTACCTCCTGTACAAACATTTGAAGGAATTCGTCCTCTTTTAAAAGTTTCGGTTTATTTTCAGGATATTGATGAACGGCCAATCCGGTGAAGGTAATATAAACGGAGATTGCTACGATCGGTCTAATAATATTTAACACTTCTACAGCAACTATTTCTTTATCTAACAGTTTGCCATCTATGTCCTTATGAAAGGAAAAACTGTTGAGAGCAGTTCCCTCTGGTGGCTGTAGTTGGCTATTTCTTACTTGTTCCACCAGCTCTCCTATCCAATCCTCTAATTCTTTTCTAGCGTGTCTTCCCATCCAATGTTCAGGTCCTAGCGCAGAAGCAGACTCAAATAATTTAGTCAGCTGCTCTGTACGTTTGTTTACTTCGTCATCATTTAAAGGGACACCTGCCCATTCACACGCCAGCTTGCATAATAATTCTCTGGATTCATCATATAGAACGACTTGGTCTTTCTGTTCCCACTCTTTACTTTTGATATCCCAATATTTTTGAGTAAGATGTTTTAAACGCTCTAGATGATTTGGCGTCATGATAGACATGAACATCCCTTTTCTATTTCTATGCTCTTCCTCGTCCATTCCTTGAACTCCACCTACTCCAAACAATGTCTTTTGAAGTCTTTTTGGTGCTGCTCCTGTTCTTATGAACTTATCGTTATCATAGAAAAGCTTAGCTGCCTCTTCGCCACCCATACAGATTGCCTTCTGCCCCAGCAGTCTTGTTTCAAAGATATTAGATGCAAAGCTTTTACGTCTATTCGCTAAAAACATATATCCCTCACGTAACAATGTGAGACTATGATCTAGACCCTCTTCCTTTGGCATCTGCCTTGAATTAGTCATTTAACCATCTCCTTATTTGCTTCTATTGTTTGTTTACTTTTCCCTTTTTAACCTGGTTAAAACAAGAAAAGCATAATCGCCTATCTCTGCCCCGACAGGCAAATGGGAAAAGCGAGGAGGCAGCTCCCCAGCCACCGGAGCTTTTATCCATTTGACCCCGAGGGGCAAGGCGATGAAGCTAGACACCAAGAAAAGCGCAATCGCCTATCTCTGCCCCGACAGGCAAATGGGAAAAAGCGAGGAGGCAGCTCCTCAGCCACCGGTATACAACTAGAAAAGTCGTTGCACTTATCTTTTATCATTAAATAAAGCATATGATAGAATGTATTTACTACAAGAAGGAAGGAAGTAGCTAATATGAAGTCCCCTTTTACATATAAATATATAGCACCGACCACTAAAGGAAATGACCAGCCATCTCTTTTCTTATTTCATGGCATGGGCAGTAACGAAGAGGATTTGCTCCAACTAGTAAGCGAATTAGAAGGTAGCCACCATATATTTAGTTTGCGTGGGCCAATTGTATTTAACCCTGGATATGCATTTTTCACGATAGAGGAAGAAGGAATACCAGAAAGACAGGTATTTGATAAGGTAGTTACTTATCTACACCAATTTATTGCAGAGGCCATTCAGGAATATAGCTTAGATCAGAGTAATATAAGTTTAGTTGGCTTTAGTCAGGGTGCCGTATTGGCACAAACAATAGCTCTCACTATGGGCGATGTAATAAAAGGAGTAGCTGCCTTAAGCGGTTATTTACCTGATTTTGTGAAAGAGGAATATAGAAAGCACCCTGTCGATCATTTGACTATGTTCATTTCGCATGGTGATTACGATTACATAATTCCATCTCATTGGGGATTAGAAAGTAAAAATTATTTTGAGGAACTTGGAGCTAATGTTACATATAAAACATACGAGGACGGCCATGGAGTTGTTCCAGAAAATCAGCTTGATTTAGTTAATTTCCTAAAACAATTGTAGACTAAGCGTTTTTTTACACATATATCAATTTCAATTGAAGGAAAAAAATGAATTTATTCTTATTTAAAATGTTTGAGGAGATACAATATCTTCCTCAAACATTTTTTTGATAATATATATGTTTAACTTCCATAAATAATTGTTACATGAGGATGCATTTTCAAACAGCTTGCCGGAAAATCCTCGGAGATACCTTGTTCCTTAATGCGATTCAAAGTTTCTATTTTATTTTCACCAAAGGCCAATAACACAATCTGCTTAGCCATCATAATTGTTTCAATACCCATTGTAATTGCTAGCTCTGGGACTGATTTTCCTTCTGGAAAGTATTTAGCATTATCCTGTTTTGTTTTATCTGCAAGCTCGACAACATGTGTTCTTGACTGAAAAGACGTACCTGGCTCATTAAATCCAATGTGTCCATTAACTCCAATCCCTAGTAATTGAAGATCAATTCCACCTTTTTGTTCAATCTGATGCTCATAACGGGCACATTCCTTCTCTAAATTCGTTGCTAAGCCATTTGGAAGATAAACACTTTCTTTTGGAATGTTTACATGTTTAAATAGATGCTCCTGCATATATTTATGGTAGCTTGTAGCCTCCTCCGGCCCGATTCCTACATATTCATCCAAGTTAAACGTACTTGCTTCTTCAAAAGAAATATCACCTTTTATGTAACATTGCACTAATTCTTTATAAAAACCTATCGGAGTTCCTCCTGTTGCTAATCCTAATACACTAGATGGCTTTTCTATTAATTGCTTTTCAAAAATAGTAGCTGCCATTTTACTCATTTCTTCGTAAGTTTTAACTTCCAACCATGTTATATTACCTTTGCTCATTAGAATAACTCAGCCTTCCTTTACAAAAAGTATATTGTACTTCAAAGGAGTTATTTAGCAATACAATGTCGGCATCCTTCCCAACTGCTAAACTCCCTTTTCGATCATCTACCCCTAATCTTTTCGCTGCATTTGTTGAGGTTATTTTCACTAACTCATGAAGTGGTAAATTAGTTAGGTCTTGAATTTTTCGTACACCTTCATTCATTTTTAGTACACTTCCAGCTAGCGTACCAGATTTTAAGGTAGCAGTTCGACCAACAACGTTGACCTCCTGATCCCCAAGTGAATAGTTTCCATCCGGAAGTCCTTTCGCTCGCATAGAATCAGTAATGAGAATGACTCTTTCCGGTCCAATCACCTTAAATACTAATCGAAGCATATCGTCTGATAAATGGATACCATCCGCAATCACTTCACAGATAAGCATTTCATTCATGAATCCTGCTCCAACCATCCCAATTTCTCGATGGTGAACACCTGTCATCGCATTAGTAAAATGCGTTAGATGTGTTAACCCATTCTTTACAGCATTATTAATGTCTTGATAGGACGCCTTCGAATGACCTGCTGAAGAAATAACTCCTTTTTCTTTTAAATACTGAATCATGACAAAATTTTCGTCGAGCTCAGGAGCCAATGTAACCACCTTCAAATTGCTTAGTTGTTCTCCAAACCAATTATTTAAACTAGCAACAGAAGGCTTTTGTATATGCTGAAGCGGCTGGGCCCCCGCCTGCTCTGGATGTATAAATGGCCCCTCCAAATGAAAGCCAAGCATCTCTGCTCCCTGATTTTCTATACCCTCCTTCAGGAATTGAGTGTTTACTTCTATTGATTGTTTAATTCGCTCTGATGAGTGAGTAATAGTTGTTGCTAAAAAAGATGTTGTTCCTTCTTGAGGCAAATATTCGGCAATCTCTTTCGTAGCCTTGAGATCTCCATCCATAAAATCAGCCCCCGCAGCACCATGAATATGGATATCTATAAAACCAGGCATTGCAACATATCCCTTACCATCAATGACTTCTCCAGTAAACTCTTCCATTGTACCTTCAGATATAGATGCTATCTTTCCGTCAACAATTAAAATCTCCCCGTCGATTAATTGGCCATCCTCTAAGCACATTTGAACATTTTGAATTAGATAATCACTCATAGGCACACCTTCCTATAAAATATATTTACTTTTAAATAAATTTAATATTTCTAAATAATCATATAATATAAACGTATAAAATTATACACTTAAACTCTATGAAATAGATTAACGATTCCTACAAAGGGGTATTTCTTATGTTGATTCTTTCAATTTTTTTAAATAATTATTTAAATAATGAAGCACCCCACCCACTTTTATTGTATGATAATAAAAAATAAGGAGGAATATTATGCCATTCTTACACTCTCCAAAATACCATCCGTCTATAGATGAAGTAATCATCCAAACCTTAAAAAGTGAAGGCGTTAAAAATGAAGTAATTGAAGACAAGTTAGTAGAAATGTCTAAAATAGAAGCTATGGATCGGTATTTTAGTTCTAAAGAAGTAGAGGTAACTACCGAATCTATCTCCCTTTTTATATCCCATGCTTTTTACATAGATTTAGACAAAGCATACTTGTTAGACATAGATACTGCTGAAAACCTGAAAGAGCCTACTCCAAAGGCAGCCATTACATGGTACCTGGAAAATCAACAGCAAGATTGGACTGGGGAGCAAATTCGCATTCTCCTAAAAAACCTATTTGGTATAAATACAAACGGACTTGCATTTTTAGAAAACAAGAAAATCTCTTTATATTCTAAGAAGCAATGGATTCTAAAACAGGACCATGATTTGTTTATTGTTTCTACTGGGGTAAAAGATATAGACGTTTACATTTTAGCAACTGATTATTTTAAACAAAAGACTGGATTAGATGGCTTACCAGAGAATTTACACGAAAAGCTAAATGAGCTTGGGTTCAGTTATAATCAAGAAAAAATGTGCTACTATTTCTGCACGGAAGATGGACAATCCGTTGAAGATTCATTTAAGGGCCAGGTCCTAAATAGTTTGATAGAAGTAGCCCGCACGACATATAGTGATTTATAAAATACAAGTGCTTTGAGTATGATAAGGCAAATATAAAAAACTCCTATCTCGCAAACACTGAGATAGGAGTTTTTATATATTAATTATTTTCCAAAGGATGATAGAAATTTAACTCGATCGCCCATTGGAGGGATACTATTATCTACCAATGAAATCTCTAATACAGCTGGGCCATTCATCTGCAGGAGACTGTTTATGACTTCCTCATTCAAGTCTCCCATTTCCTCTATACGAACACTAGGTATGTTCATAGCCGCTGCCATCGCTGCAATGTTAATCGGCTCTTGCGCAAAGGTTGGATGAACCCTTTTGTATTGCAGATTGTGCCCGTGGTAAACCATGCCTAAGCGAGCATTGTTCATCACAACAAATAGCACAGGGATATTGTATTCCTTAGCAGTCAATATTTCCATTCCATGCATAAAGAAACACCCATCACCGGTAATGGCTACTGATGGACGATCTGGCTCAGCAAGCTTAGCGCCTATTGCAGAACCTATACCACTACCCATAGCTCCAAAATGGACATTTATATCAAATGTACTGTATTCAAGGACATCCATGTCATGTATAACGTAAGCCATAAATTCTCCGATATCTATTGTGTATCGGGTAGATGAAGGGAGATACGACTGTAACTGAAGTAACACATTCTTAGTAGTATAATCTTCATGACTTTGGACATTATCTTTTTTATAAAAGGCCATTTCTTTCCTTGTTATTCCAAGAGCTTTGAGCTCTGCTATTAATGCAGAAAGGCTCAATTGAATATCACCCAGGATAGGAATATCAATCGGGTACTTGCGATTAAAGACGGTTTCATCAAAATCCATTTGGACCGTAAAGCGCCCATCAGTCAGGCTACTATTATAGTTATTAGTAGCTGTTTCTCCAAGACTGGAACCGATGATTAATAGAGATTTTCCATCTCCGTCATTTATAAGACTTGTAGCTTGTTCTGTAGCTGCAAATCCAAATACTCCTGCAGACAATGGATGATCTTGACGAACAAAGCCCTTTGCGACAGGTGTTGTCATAATCGGCCACTCGAGCATCTCTGCCAATTCAAATAATAGGTCGACTGAATTTCTAACTCCTTGACCTACAAATATATAACCACTTTTTCTTTCGACTAACTCTTTAGCTGCCTGTTTAATCATGTCGAGATTCGGTATAACTTCTTCCCTTACCAAAATAGTAGGAATCTCTTCGTTACCACACGGACCTTGTTGAACATCAATAGGCATAGCTATATGTACTGGACCAGGAACACCGGAAACTGCTATTTTGGTAGCCTTAATAATTTCCTTTAATAAATCCTTTGAGTCTCTCACTGTTACACTATACTTCGTGACAGAATGATAAATCGGATCCGCATCTAGCTCCTGCGATGCATTCAAGCCTTCTGTACTTACCGGCACAGCTCCCGTTAAAAATAAAATTGGCAAGTGCTCTCTCATTGCATTAGCTGCACCGGTGACTAAATTAGTACCTCCAGGACCGCTACTTCCAATACATACACTCAGCTGATTCGAGTATTTTGCATAGGCTGCAGCCATATATGAGGCAGCACCCTCATGCTTAGTAATTATGGGAGTAATCTCCGGCATATCATATAATTCATCAAAAAATGCATTTACTGAGCCTGCAGGTATTCCAAAAACGTGTTGTACTCCAATCCCCTTTAAATATTCCAACACAGAACGAACAGCTTTCATCCCATTTCCCCCTATTACATTAAATATTTATCTTTCAATGCACCTGCTTTTAAAGGAACACTAAAATAATAACCTTGCATTAAATAGCAGCCCTTTGACAAAAGAAAGTCTAATTGTTCCTTTGTTTCGACACCTTCAGCGATTACATTAAGCTTGAGATTTTCTGCTAATGTAATGATTGTATTAGTAATAGCCGAATTACTATCATCATCTTCTCTAATATCTTGTATGAAAGATTTGTCTATTTTCAAAGCATCAATTGGAAAGTTTTTAAGATAGCCTAGCGAAGAATATCCTGTTCCAAAATCATCTATCGCTATCTTTACACCAATCTCCTTAAGTTGCTCCATCATTTCAACGGTCAAATCTTTATTTTTTATGATTTGATTTTCCGTCAACTCTAAGTGTAAGAATTCCGGAGCTAGGTTTACGTCAGATAAAACTCTCTGCACCATTTCTACTAAATCATTTTCTTCAAATTGTCTGCTGGATAAGTTTACCGAAACACTCATAAAGTCATTTCCTTCTTTATGCCACTCTTTCAACTGCTTACAGGCATTCTCCAGTACCCATTCTCCAATCGGCACAATTAGCCCTGTATCCTCTGCAATTGGTATAAAATCTGCAGGAGAAATCATCCCTTTTGTTGGGTGTATCCATCTTAAAAGAGCTTCCACTCCTATTATATCGTTCGTCCTACTATCAATTTGTGGTTGATAATACACATCCAATTCGTTCCGATCAAGCGCCTTATATAGAGCATTTTCTAGCTTAATGCTTTCTAATGACCTGGTATTCATCTCCTGTTCAAAGAAGTGGTAGCCTGTACCTGATTTTTCCTTGGATTTGTACATGGCAGCATCTGCATTTTTTATCAGCACTTCCACATCCGTACCATCTTTAGGAAACATGCTTATCCCAATGCTTGTCTTAATATAAATTTCATTTCCCATTAATGAAAAAGGTTGCGAGAATATGTCTGAAATCCGCTCTACAGCATCGAGTACATCTTTTTTAGATTGAATATTAGGCAAGACAACCGTAAATTCGTCTCCCCCTTGTCGAGATGCAATCGCATCTGTCGGGATTACTATTTGAAGACGGTTTGCCACTTCTCTAAGTAACAAGTCTCCATAGCTATGTCCTAAACTATCATTTACTAATTTAAAGCGATCTAGATCTAAGTATAAAACTGCTCCTTGTTGTTCCTTATCTTCTAGTATTTTTTTTAACTTATCATTTAACAAGACCCTGTTTGGAAGCTTTGTCAAACTAACGTAATAAGCCAAGTATCTGATCTCTTCCTCCATTTTCTTTCTTTCTGTAATGTCTTTGAACGTTACAACCTGCCCAATAACATTGCCATCTTCTACAATCGAGGAAAGAACATATTCTACAGCTAAATTTGTTTTATCTTTCTTACAAAACATTTGCACAGTTTCTCCAAAGGATGACTGCTCAATCTCTTCGCAAATAACACTAGAAGATAACGTACCGATCAGCTCTCCCTTTTCATAACCTAGCATCTTTTCACTAGCTGGATTACAAAACGTGATTCTTCCGCACAAATCTATACCGAAAATCCCTTCACCTGCAGAGTTTAAGATCAATTCTTTCTCATTACTAAGATGCTGCAGCTCGTGAACAACTCTTTCCAGCTCTGTATTTTTTACACGGATTTCCGAGGTTCTCTCTTCTATAATGGTGTCTTGCTTGTCCATAAAAAGCATATTAGAAAGACTAGCTGCAGTTGCATCTACAATGGACTGCGCTAAAAGAATATCAGACTCGGAATACTTTAAGTCTTCCTCATCTAAATTTACAACAGCAATTACCCCTAACACTTCTCCCATCGTTACTAATGGAAGCATATACATTCCTGTTATCCCAAATGTTCTACATGCATCATGATCAGGTCGCTCATCTGCAAAAACATCCGGTATCATAATCGCTTTTTTAGTTTGAATAACATCCTGAAACACGAGGTCATTTTCATTTACATTTAGTTTTTTATGCGTTTTCATCCATTCTTCTTCAGTCCAATCACTATTTTGACTGAGACTTGCTGGCTTTATATTCTTATCAGCCATAGGATCCAATAAATGAACGCCAATATTATAGTTGCCCAATACTTTCCCTACATAGAAGAAGCATCGATCAATTACTTCCTGCATGGTGGAACACATTGATAGCTCTCGAGTATGGTCTAGAAGCAATTGCTTCTCAGCTATTAGGTTCTCTTTTCTAGTGAGATTGGTGGCATTTTGAATAGCAACTCCAGCCATATTCACATAAGCCTCTACGGTTTGAATCTCATCCTCCGTCAGGTTCATCGGTGTGCCGTAATCGAACAAGAAAACTAGTCCAAAAAGCTCGTTTTCAAAAGAGATAGGAAGAGCTAGTAAAGATTTTATCTGAAAAGCTTTTACATTCCTTGGATCTGGTCTAGTATCCTTAGAGGTATCTGGTATATATATAGTTTTTTGTGTTTCTATTACTTCTTTAGCAAGCAAGTCATATTCTGTCTCAATCAAATGCATATCTAACGTAAAACCATTAATATATTCGGGTTTCCCTACGAACCCCCTAAATTGTCCATCCTGCTGCGGCAAATAAATTCCGACAGAATCACATTGAACAATTTCCTCAGATATAGCCTTGACGACTTGCTCCAATACCTCTCTAAGATTTAGCTTTGTATTGATCAGCTTAGTTATATGGGCTAGACGAGAATATCTCGTTTGCTCTCTCACAATAAAGTACCTCCATTTTTAATAATCTATAAATCTTTCATATAGATTAATTAATATCTATATTAACACCTTTTTTTGTAAATAAATCTAGTATTTTCGATATGTTTATATAATAAACAAAAAATAATCATTTTTATATCTTTTTTATCAAAGTGATAAATTTACCTATTAATACTTTCCCTTTTTTCATTAAATTTAAACTAAAAAACTAGAACTTAATGCCTACATTATTAAAATATTTTTATATCCCTTTTTTTCTTCCAAGGAAATTGCGAAAAAAAGTACATAA
>NZ_JBAEAP010000508.1:0-6405 GCF_056205495.1 Psychrobacillus sp.
CATAAGGTCTAAAATTACCAGTACGTCGTGCCATTAAATAGACTTGTATCATAACTCCTATATAACAAATACAAGCAATAGCAATCCATAAGTCCAAACCAATATAAAATCCTAACAGGAGTAATGCAATCGGGAGAAAACTTCCACTGATCCAAATACTTATTAACGACATTACAAGTGGATGCGTAGACCGAGAGGCAGTACCAAAGTTTTTTGTCCATCCTTCGATTAATGAGTTCATGCCTTCGGGATACATTTGAAAATTAATAACACCTCTACCACTCACACATCGCACAGGTATACCAATTTTTTTAAAAGACTTAGCAAGCTCAAAGTCATCCATAATCGCTTCACCGACAACAAAATGTCCTCCAGCATCCATATAGTCCTTTCGGGATGTAAGAATACAGGGACCGAATGCTCCAGCACTCTCCAATCGAGTACTCCATACAGTAAAAACATTCATCCCAGTTATAACAATAATATTGAAAATGGCAGAAAAGTTTTCATATAGCTTATGGACCTTATGATAAGGCTGAACTGATAAAATCCCTCTCGCTTTCTCCGATCGATAGCTTAATGCTAATGTTTTTAAACTATTCTCATTGTCCAGCCTTGTGTCAGCATCTAAAAATAATAACCATTCTCCAGTTGCAGCCTTTGAGCCTATCCAGCAAGCAGCAGATTTTCCCTTCCAGCTAAGGTCTGCTTCATGGGTTTGTATAACCCTGCCACCAAAGTCTTTCGCAATTTGTACTGTCCTGTCAGTGGATTCATCATCAACTACAATAATTTCCTTCGGCTTTAGAGACTGTTTTTGTAATGATTCAAGCAATGGCTGTAAGCGCCCCTCCTCATTTCTTGCTGGAATAATAACAGTGATAGAAGGGTTTCCATATAGCACTTCTTTTATTTGTCCTGGTACTGGGATTTTCCAAAGCATCAGAACACCACAAACCATTGCTAGGATGAGAAAAGCAACTATAATCATAAAAAGCAACTGTAACATAAGCCCACCTCTTCCTTATGATTTTGTTTTGTCTCTCTCCTCAATCATCCCACTCACCTGCTGACCACTTAGTGTAACCATAGGCATACCGCCACCTGGATTCACTGTGCCGCCTACAAAGTATAAATTATCATAAAGCTCACTATGTTTAGTATTCTTAAATCCGTGATTTTTCTTTTTCGAGGAAACTGTTCCATAAATAGAACCCCGATGGGAATAATACGTACGTTCAATGTCATGTGGTGTCCACATATCCTCCGTGACAATATGCTGTCGCAGCCCTTCCAATCCCATTTTTTCAAGCTTAATCAATACTCGTTCCCTTAGCTCTAAATAATCTTTATCCGCAAAGGGCTTATCTTGTATATAAGGAATATGAGGTAATATTTTTATATTTTCATGTCCAGGAGGTGCCTGGCTTGGGTCTGTTTTGTTTGGATTTACCAAATAAATCGTTGGATCATCAGGTAGCTCATAGCGATGAAAAACCTGATCCATTTGTTCTTTCAAGTTATCTGAAAAGAAAAAGTTATGGTGAGCTAATTGAGGATATTTTTTATTAACTCCTAGATGCAATACTAAACCCGAGCTTGAAGGTTCGAACTTATTTTCCAGCTTTTCTACATAGGCTGGCTCTTCTTCTAATAACTTTTCATATGCAGGAATTACCTCCATATTAGAGATAAAATAATCTGCACTAACTCTTGTTCCATCGGCAAGCTCTGCAGAAGCAATACGCTTGTCTCCGTCTTTATGTAATTGCATTACCTCTTTTCCAGTGTGGAAGGATATGCCAAGCTCCTTACCAAGCTTCACCATCCCACGGGCGATCCCATGCATACCTCCCGGAACATACCATACACCCTGTGCATGCTGCATATAAATCATCATATTTAGTACTGCGGGTGCATCATACGGAGATGAGCCAACATACTTAATAAAGTAAGAAAGCATAGTTCTTAAATTAGGATTGCTTATTCTCTTTTTTATCCCATCATACATAGTAGAAAAATAATCAAAGCCTTTTAGTGACTCTATGATTCCATGCTGCTTAAACACGTCCATTGTGCTATCTAATCCTTTGCCTAAATACCCTTCTTCTGTTACTTCATATATTCTTTTTGCATATAGAAGGAATTCCTCGTACTCTCGTATATCCTTTGCTGACAAGCTCATATTTTCCTTTGCCATCTTTTCAAGATCCCCGTATAAATCAATAGTTGTTCCATCTGTAAAAAAGGAACGCCACTCATGCTCTAATCTAAATGTCGATATATAATCCGACATATCACGGTCACTACGTGTAAATAGTCGATTAAAGATATGTGGCATTGTAAGAATAGAGGGTCCTAAATCAAATCCAAAACCATCTTGTTCTAGTCGATTTAGCTTTCCGCCTAGATGATTATTTTTCTCATAAAGGGAAACAGAATAGCCTGCCTGCGCCAATGAAATAGCCGCAGATAATCCACCTAATCCCCCACCTATTATTACGACAGTTTTTTGTTTTTCTACCATTATGAAAGCACCTTCCTATTCACTACAAAACGAGCGGCCTGATGGATTTTTTGCATCTCAGTTGGTGAAACATAATTTTTAACATGAAAACAATCATAATTATTTTTTCTCACCGCATTTAATATACCGCGATAAACCTTTGCTGCTAGTAATACCTGAAAACGACTATCCTCATCAAAATAAAAGATAGTATGAAAGAAATTGTCGTATAATTCCTCCGCATGGTGCGCTAGGGTTTCCCAAATGCGAATAAAACTGGAGTTAATAGTGGCATTCTTCAAATGATCCACGCTGTATAACTCTGAAGCTAAAAGAGACTGAGGTATATAAATTCTGTTTTTCACCTGGTAATCTTCGCCGATGTCTCGCAGGATATTCGTAATTTGCATCGCTATGCCGAGGCTAATAGCCTGCTCTGTTAAATCTATGCTACTGCCTTGTGCAAGGACAGGCAAAAGCATTAAGCCAACTGTTCCAGCCACATAATAGCTGTATTTCTCCAATTCCTTAAGCGTCATTGGTTCAGTAAAATTTATATCCATTCGCTGACCCTCCAATTGCTCATAAAAGGGTTCAATGCTCATGTTATATCTATTAAATACATCCCGAAGTGCTAGCCACATCGGATGTTGTATTTCCTCGCCTTTCTCAAAAAGCTGCAGCTCTTTTTTTAAGCGTTCCAGCTCTTCCTTTTGTCTAACCTTGGAACCATTCTCGTCGACACTGTCGTCTGCTCTCCTGCAAAAAGTATAAATAGCAAATACAGCATTCGCTTTATCTTCCGGCAGCTGGCTAAATGCGAAATAAAAGCTCCTCGAGTTCTTTTTAATGACTTCTTCACAATACCGATAGTAATCCTTTACAGTTGTATCCTGTTTTCTCACCAAATCCTTCGCCTCCTTCTAATATTCATAGGACTTGCGCATCCACTCTCTTAGCCTAGTAATAACAATAGCTAGACGATAAGTGAAACAAGATTTTCATAGTTTCACTTTTTTAGTTGGTCACAAGTTCTGGAAAGCCCGCTTTATTTTTTTCTTTTATTCCATCATCCAGTAGCAGTTCTTCGGTTGCGATCTTAGCAGAGAGCAATACTATAGGCACTCCTGCTCCTGGATGTGTGCTACTTCCAGTAAAATATAGATTTTCACAGTTTTTTGCTTTACTCTGCGGACGCATATGGTTGCTTTGCGTAAGCGTTGGCTGTAGACCAAAGCAAGCACCGTTATATGCATTAAATTTCGACTCAAAATCTAATGGAGTCATGTACGTTTCAGAAACAATTTCCTCTTCAATATTTTCTAACCCTTTAACATTCTTTAGTGAATCCATTACTTTTTTTCGATAATATTGAACCGTTTCATCTGTCCATTCATACTTCGAGGAAGATAGCTCAGGAACTGGCACAAGAATATAAAGCCCATCCTTTCCTTCTGGTGCAAGACTAGGATCTAATTTAGAGCCCACGTAAACATAGAAAGAAGGCTGCTCCAACTTGTTCCCATCAAAAATATCAGTGAGGTTCTTCTCTAGCTCTTCAGTGATAAAGAAATTGTGGACATTGTCCAGCTCATCGTATTTTCGATCCATTCCTAAATACATCACGAAGCAAGAACAGGAATATTTCATACTATCTATTTTTTTATCCGTATACTTTCCTTTGGATTTAGTATCCTTGACTAAATTTTTCATTGCATAAGGGAAATCAGCATTGCACATAACAAAATCAGAAAGAACTTCTTTTCCTTTTACTCGGATACCATAAGCCTGCTGATCTTTTATAAGCACCTCATCTACAGATGCGTTGTAATAAACTTTGCCACCTAGTTCCTTAAACAAACGCTCCATTGAAGAAGCCATTGTATACATTCCACCTTTGATAAACCAAACTCCATAGAGCATTTCTATCATCGGGATAATTGTGTATAAAGAAGGTCCATTGTATGGCGACACTCCTATGTATAACGTTTGAAAGCTTAGAATTTGCTTTATGCGTTCATTCTTTACATACTTCCCGATAAAATGGTCGGCACTATCAAACGTTTTTAGCTTAAGCATTTGACGAATCGTATTTGGATTATAAAAGTCAGTGAAGTTACGGAAAGGCCTTTGAAGAAAATGATTTTTTGCTACAAGATAACGTTGGTAAATTTCTTGAAGATAGTTTAAAAAGCCTTTTGAATCTTCCTCTGATATATTCTCCAGCGTCTTCATAAGCTCTACCAAATCAGAAGAGATGTCGTATTTTTCCTCCGCCTTTGCTCCGAAGTAAGTTGAATACATCGGATCAATTTTTTGCATAGGGATATAATCGTCCGGATCTCTTCCCGTTAACTCAAATACTTCCCTATACAGCTCAGGCATCATCACAATACTCGGCCCAAGATCAAATTGATAACCATCCATGTCAATTCGATTCATTTTCCCACCTGGTAAAGCCTCTTTTTCGTATAACTCCACTTCATATCCAGCATGCTGAAGACGAATGGCACTTGCTAATCCAGCTACCCCTGCTCCAATAACTACTACTCTCTTTTTACTTTTTGGCATTATTTACTCTTCCTCTCCGTCCAAATGTTGTTTTTATCCTACAAACTATATTTATTTTAATTATTCACAAACATTATACAAAAGTCAATAATTTTGTATAATCTTCATTTAAATCACATTATACAAACATTATATAAATTTAATTTCTTCTCTTCTGAAATAAAAAACCCCCCTGTGCTCCTTTAAGCACAAGAGGGTTCTATTCTAAAATTTAGTTTTCACTTTTTTCGTGAATTATTTTTTTGTGTCGCTTGATCAGCCTTTTTAAATTCCTGCTGATACAAAACTTCTTGAGTTGATGTTAATCCATTGTCTTTTACAGTTAATTGCTCATGTGGCGGTTTACGGTCTGGCATCATAGCACTCCTTTCAAAGTATATTATTATGTTGTTCTTTGAAAGGAGAGATATACTAAGAAAATGTAATAATCCTGGCAGGGATATGTTATCCAAAATCCCTATACTTTTTTACTTATATTATGGTACCTTCAGCTATTAATCTTGTTTTAATTCAACATTATCAAGCAACGTACGAACCTCATCCGTTGACTTTGTATTCATCAATTGATTTCTTAATTCACTTGCCCCTGGGAAGCCTTTAACATATATTTTGAAGAAACGATGAAGTGCCGAGATGGAGCGTGGTAATTCTTCTGCATATTTGTCCTGTAAATCCAATTGCAACCTTAAAAGGTCAAGGTATTCCTGTGTACTATGCTCTTTTGGCTCTTTTTCAAATGCAAACGGATTTTTAAAAATACCGCGTCCAATCATAACTCCATCAACACCATATTGTTCTACTAGCTTAAGCCCAGTTTCTCTATCAGGGATATCCCCGTTTATAGTTAAAAGTGTGTTGGGCGCAATACGATCACGTAGCTTTTTAATTTCTGGAATCAGCTCCCAATGTGCGTCAACTTGGCTCATTTCCTTTCTAGTACGTAAATGAATAGAAAGGTTCGCAATATCCTGTTCAAGAATATGCGTTAGCCATTCTTGCCACTCATCTATTTCTGTATATCCAAGTCTTGTCTTCACGCTTACTGGCAATCCACCAGCTTTTGCTGCTTCTATAAGTTCTGCTGCTGTGTCTGGACGAAGGATTAGACCACTGCCCTTTCCTCTTGTTGCTACATTCGGTACAGGACAGCCCATATTAATGTCGATACCTTTAAAACCTAGCTCAGCCATTCCAATACTCATTTGACGGAAAAATTCGGGTTTATCTCCCCAAATATGCGCAACCATTGGCTGTTCGTCCTCAGTAAAAAGTAATCTTCCGCGCACACTTTTTTGACCCTCTGGATGACAATAGCTCTCCGTGTTTGT
>NZ_JBAEAP010000509.1:0-1850 GCF_056205495.1 Psychrobacillus sp.
ATGGTTCGTGCAACAATCGAAGGATTGAAGCAATTAAAACGTGCTGAGGACGTAGCTAAGTTACGTGGTAAATCAGTACAAGAACTGTTAGGATAAGGAGGGAAATCGAATTATGGCTAATAAATTAGAAATTACCCTCACTCGCAGCTTGATCGGTCGTCCTGAAGATCAACGTGTTACAGTTAACACTTTGGGTTTACACAAAATGCATCAAACGGTTGTTCAAGATGACAACCCTGCGATTCGTGGTATGATTACCAAAGTATCTCATCTTGTTACTGTAAAAGAACAATAAAATAATTTTTATCTTAACAAGGAGGTGCCAACATGAAACTTCATGAGTTAAAATCTGCAGAAGGTTCTCGTAAAGAACGTAAACGTAAAGGTCGCGGTATTGGATCTGGTAACGGTAAAACAGCAGGTAAAGGACACAAAGGACAAAACGCTCGCTCTGGCGGCGGTGTACGCCTTGGATTTGAAGGGGGTCAAACTCCTCTATTCAGACGTTTGCCTAAACGTGGATTTACCAACGTTAACCGTAAAGACTATGCTATCGTGAATCTTGATACGTTAAATCTTTTCGAAGACGGTACTGAAGTAACTCCAGCTCTTTTACTTGAGACTGGTATCGTAAGTAAAGAAAAAGCAGGAATCAAGATTCTTGCTAAAGGAAACATTGAGAAAAAGCTTACTGTTAAAGCTCACAAATTCTCTTCTACTGCAAAAGAAGCTATCGAAGCTGCTGGCGGTAATACAGAGGTGATTTAATGTTTCGCACGATCTCCAATTTTATGCGCGTGGGTGAAATAAGAAATAAGATAATTTTTACCCTTCTCATGTTAATCGTCTATCGCATCGGTACATTTATCCCTGTACCGCATGTGAATGCCGGTTTTCTTGCTGAACAGGACCAAATGAGCGTCATCGGACTTTTAAATACCTTTGGCGGCGGAGCACTGCAAAACTTCTCTATTTTGGCGATGGGAATCATGCCGTACATCACGGCATCAATCATCGTACAGCTATTACAGATGGACGTTGTTCCAAAGTTCACTGAATGGTCGAAACAAGGGGAGGCAGGGCGCCGTAAATTGGCTCAATTTACACGTTACTTCACTATTGTCCTTGGATTTATTCAAGCTTTGGGTATGTCTTATGGATTTAACAATATGTCAGGTGGCTCGTTAATTGAATCTCCTGGGGTTACAACATACTTGCTTATTGCGACTGTCTTAACGGCAGGAACAGCTTTTCTTTTGTGGTTAGGAGAGTTGATTACTGCTAAAGGTGTTGGTAATGGGATTTCCATTATTATCTTTGCTGGTATTGTATCGAGTTTGCCTAATACGGCCAATCAGATTTATGCACAGCAGTTTGAAAATGCTGGAGATCAACTTTTCTTACGGATTGTGACCATTATCCTTATCATAGTAGCAGTATTAGCAATCGTGGTTGCTGTCATCTTCATTCAGCAAGCATTACGTAAGATTCCAATCCAATATGCCAAACGTGCTGCGGTGGGTCGTACGCAAATGGGTGGGCAATCTACCCATTTACCATTGAAAGTAAATGCTGCGGGTGTTATCCCGGTAATCTTCGCAACTGCATTTATTATCACTCCAACAACGATCGCGACTTTCTTCGGAAAGAATAGCGTGACTACTTGGATTTCAACAAACCTTGATTATACTAAGCCAATTGGCATGATCATATATGTTGCTCTTATTATTGCCTTCTCATATTTTTATGCGTTCATTCAGGTTAATCCTGAACAGATGTCTGAAAATCTGAAAAAGCAAGGTGGCTATGTGCCAGGGATTCGTCCAGGTAAGAGTACTCAAGAATATTTA
>NZ_JBAEAP010000510.1:0-6828 GCF_056205495.1 Psychrobacillus sp.
TCTTCGCTATAAGAAAGTAGATGACTTTTGAGAATTTTATATTCACCCCTATGAATTTCAGGTAACCATTGGTAAAACATTAACAATATAGATTTGTTTTTACTCCAAAAGCTTGAAGTTTCAAATGAGGTTACTGCCTCACTGTGATAATTAATGATATTTAAAACTAAACGTTCTTTTGCCGAAACTGTTTTGTTCTTATTTAACTTTAAAGCAGTTACCTTCAGTTCTATACCTAGTTCTGCAAAGTCTGCCTCAGACTTAGAATTGATCTCATAACCAAAGAAACTTTCTTCTATTATTTGGCCGAGTTGTCCTTTAGATTTAGGGTTATTTATTCTACCACTTTTATCAATTTCTCCAAAAGTTCTTCCCTCTGCTTGCTTCGCTTTATAAAGCAACTCTTCTTCTGTTTTATATATCATTTAGACCTTCCAATCTATTTTACTTTTTACATTATTTTACCACATAAAAAGACTGATACGTTTAAGTATCAGCCTTGTAAGGTAAATTCCATTTGTATTTCAGTTTCTACAGAAACTTGTTCAATTTCTTCAATACGCTTGCCCATTCTCTCGATCAATCCAACTACTAAAGCATTTCCCATACAAAAATATCTCATTCGATCGGACATAGTGTTTGTCCAATTATCATCAAAACCATTAAGCCTCTCACACTCTAAAGGAGTTAAAAATCTCTTTCTCCCATTAACTTCGATGATATGAGTACTGCGATTAGTAGAACCCTCACTGGTTAACATTGTACGACCGGGCTTGTCCAAATCATCCGTAGGGGACATCCCACCTTCTGAGAATTGATAGACATGACCATCCACCGTTTTACGTTCAATCTTCTTAGCTCCACGAAGATATTCAAATTTTGCAGCTGTTGCCTCAGAAAGATAAAACTTCTCCTCTACTTCAGATTCATCAATAAGAATTTCTCGGAGTGTTGTCGCTTTTTCTTCTTTAGGTACCACATGAGCAGTAAATACTTCACCATTCTTCATATATCCCCCTGTATGAAAACCAAACTTAAAACTATCGGAAATAGCCACAATATCATCTGGTAACTTAACAGAGGTAATTCTATCCTTAAATGGTTCAATACTCACTGGAAATGGCTTAGCAAAGAATCCTTCTTTAAACACTATTTGATCTTCAGAAAAGTTATTTTGCTCTTGTTCAAAAGTTATCCCATTTTTATAAGCAAATATAAACACGCGTCTTCTTCTTTGTGCAAAACCATAGTCTGCTGCGTTGATAACTCTCCATTCTACGGTATAATCTAAATCCCTGAATGTCGCTAACATTACAGCGAAATCTCTTCCTCTTTGTGATGAAGGAGATTTTAATAGTCTGTCCACGTTTTCCAGGAGAACATATTTCGGTTTAGTATTTTCTAGTACTCTTTTAATTTCCCAAAACAAAACTCCCTTTTTACCTTGGAGTCCCTGTTCACCCGATAAGGATCTGGCTACTGAGTAGTCTTGACATGGAAATCCACCAACCACTAAATTTGGTTCTAAACCAGCAAATGTATCATTTGAAACCTTAGTTATATCTTCATTTGAATGAATACCTTTTTCAAAGTTATGAGTGTAACAATTAAATGCGTCTTGTGCTTTCCGTGAGGGCTCCCATTGGTTTGCCCAAACTACTTCGAACAATTCAGGGTTCGCTTTTTTGAGTCCTAAATGAAATCCGCCAACCCCAGCAAATAATTCGATTACTTTAATTTTTGAATTTTGCATATACGAACACCCTTTCGTAGTTTCAATCTATTATACAACATTTTCATCAAAAGATCAAGATCTTTTACTTTATTTTCTTGAAAAATTGTTTGATTTGTTATTTATAGAGGAAAAGTATGTAAGGAGGGATATTTATGGCAAAGAATGTTCCAAAAGCTTCTAGTCCTGCAGTTTTTAAGACAATGAGTGGAAATAGAGGAAAAGATACTAAGCTAGAACTAACAGTCAGAAAGGCTCTTTGGAAGGACGGATATCATTATAGAAAAAATAAACGAAGCCTTCTAGGGACTGCGGATATTTCTTTTCCATCATTAAAGATAGTTATATTTTTAGACTCTTGCTATTGGCATGGTTGCCCCATACATTTTAAAATGCCAAAAACCAATACTGCATTCTGGTCTCAAAAAATAAAGAGAAATATTGAAAGAGACAATGAAATATCTAATCACTATTTAGAAGAGAAATGGATTTTACTGCGTTTTTGGGAACATGAGGTAAATGACGAATTGAGTCGAGTAATAAAAACTATTGAGTATTTTGTAGATGAAGCAAAAAGAGGGTAACTTGAAGGAATCAACCTAGTTTTATCCTGCTCCCCTGTCTTTGGTTTCAAATCCCATTGCTCTGCTTAAGTTTTCTGGATTGGGTTACTCTTTAAGGTTAGTCCGTACCTGATGAAAGTATATTATTATCTCTTTACTTTGTTTTTTATCTTTTGGACATGAAGCTTTCTTGAGGTTTTCCCCTTTATATTCGCATTCATTAATATCTCTGCAATTTGTCTCACACGATAGGGAAGAATTACTTTCTGATCATAGGATTTTATCGTTTTAAATAAGTCAGATATGTATAACACTCGTAAGTTGTTCGAACTTATTTCTATATTTTTCAAGGTTGCTTCACTGCTAAATGCTATTAATGAATAGTAAGGTCCTTCGTATATATCTTTTAATAAGTATTGTACAGCAGTAAGATGAGCAAAGTTTTGCATTACTGGATTGAGAAAATTATAGTTCTTCTTATAAATTACCTGCTTCCAATACTTTTGTCTCTCCTTGCCAAATATCCATCCTTTATAATTTTTAGTCTCAATCACGAATATACCTACTGTCGAGACAACTACATGATCTATTTGTGTTGTTCCTTCTTCATAGGGAAGCAAGAGGTCATGGAGCACTACATATTCCTCTTCATCTAGACCCATTAATTTACGCTTTACTTGCCACTCACCTATAGACCCATTTACTGTTGGTTTGTTTAGAATTACTAAAATAAATATAAATAGTACTAAAATTATTATACCCATTTACTTCTATCCACCCACCTTCAATAGACAATAGTTTTACTTTAAATGAAAATTATTCCATATACAAGTAAAAAAACAGATACCTAACAAACGGCATCTGTCTTACTTCCTAACTTGCTAATAAGAAAAGTTATTCTTTATTTCCACCCATAAAACTCTAAAAATTTATCCGGTATTCTTAATTCTAACTGTTGCTCCAATTCCTTTAAGAAGATATTCATATCTGCTTCATCAAACCATTTCTGACTGTTTTCTAAACTCACATTAGATTTCCCGTAGTTAATAGCACATCCAAAGTTGCCTCTATCATAACCTAAAGTAATAATGAAGTATTTGTATGCTTGAAAATCTATCGAGAACGTTTGATGAGGTGTATCCATTAGATTGTAAATTGAAAAATTATCTACTCGATCCCCAAAGTATTCTCTCATTGCTTTCGTAAAGCTTTTTGCTGTGTCTTTTGCATTTTCTTTCTTCAGTCATCTCACTCCCCCATTAAAACCTCTAAAATGTCTTCTTCATTCATTCCAGCTAATATATCTTGTCCGGAATGGATTACTTCTTCTATTAGATTTTGTTTTCTATGCTGGAGCTGTGTAATTTTTTCTTCAATGGTGCCTTTTGCTACCAATCGAATGACTTGGACCTCATTTGTTTGGCCCATGCGGTGAGCACGATCTGCTGCTTGCTGCTCCACTGCTGGATTCCACCACAGGTCATATAATATTACTGTGTCTGCTCCGGTGAGATTAAGCCCTGTACCCCCTGCTTTCAATGATACGAGGAACAAGTCTCCCTCTCCTTCGTTAAATCGTTCACACAGACTGACACGATCCACTGGAGGGGTTTGTCCGTCTATATAAAAGTATGGTGCCCCCTGCTTAATGAGCTGCCTACGGATAATGGCTAGCATTTGAGTAAACTGAGAAAAGACCAGCACTCGTCTACCTGTCATTCGGCAATCCTCTAAAATCTCCATTAACTGCTCATATTTAGCGGAGCTCCCTTCATAGCCTTCTACAAAGAGGGCTGGGTGACAGCACAATTGTCGTAGTCTAGTTAGCCCAGCGAGAAATTTAATGCGATTCTTACGGAAGGTTTTTTTCTTTAAATGTTTAAGGGCATCATGCTTAAGCTCTGCTAGGTGTGCGGCATATAATTTCTTTTGCTCGACCTGCAGTTCGGAATAGATGACCATTTCCGTTTTCTTAGGCAGCTCTTGCAAAACATCCGTTTTCATACGCCGCAATATAAATGGGCGAACTTGTTTGGCAATATGCTCTCTTCTCATCTCACTGAATTCTCTTCTGTTTGGCAATAGACCAGGAAATACAACATAGAAAATAGACCAAAGCTCGTCTAAAGAGTTTTCTATTGGTGTCCCGGTAAGTGCAAATCGATGCTTGGCCTGTAGCATTTTCACTGCCCGAGCTGTTTTTGTCATTGGATTTTTAAAAGCCTGCGCCTCATCAAAAAATACAGTATGAAAGAAAAGATCTCTGTAACACTCTGTGTCCATTCGTAGGGAAGGATAGGAGGTGATGAGGACATCTGCCTCTACCCCAGCTTTCCATGCCGCATTTCTGTCTGCCTTACTGCCATCGATGATTTGTACATCTATATGTGGAGTAAACTTGCCTAGCTCGTTTTTCCAATTATAAAGGAGTGATGCAGGCGTAACGACCAATATGGGCTGTTTTCGAACCCGAGATTCTGATAGCACCGATTCAATAAAGGCAATGCTTTGAAGTGTCTTCCCTAGCCCCATATCGTCTGCGAGTATACCCCCAAAACCATATGATGCCATCAGTTTAAACCATCTGAATCCTGCCTTTTGGTAGTCTCGTAATACATTTTCTAATCCTAATGGTACATCCTCTTCCAGGTTCTCCGGCTCATTTAGATTCTTAAGGAGATTAGCAAATCTTTGTCCTGGCTCAAGCAGATCTCCTCGACTTAGTGTCTGTGCAATCTGCATCCCCTTTAGAATAGGAACCTGCATCCCCTCCCGAAAATGTTCACTGCTTACCTCCATGTCCTCCATGAATCTTGCAAGGTCTACAAATTCAGGTGTTTCAAGCGACACTAGATTCCCGTTTGGTATCCGATAAAATCTTCTTTTCTCTTCAATGGCTGTCATCAGCTGTTGGATTTCTTTTTCCTTTATACCGTCTAGCTCAAAGCGAAACTCAAGCCACTCGGTTCTTTCCTTCATCTCAATCCTTATCTTTGGACCTGTATATTCCTTCACTACCCGTAATTTCACAGCAGTAGAAGCGTATACCTGCACCCATTTTTCAACATTTGGCAATACATAATACAGGAAGTTATATTCGTCTTCCTCATCCATTAAGTAAAATCCCCCTGGCGTTTGGGTGAACCCGCAGTCCAACAAGAGCTTCATGATTTCGAGCTCCTTCTCTCTCTGACGCCGTATGCCAGGAAAATGGGTGAATGACTCCTCTGTTTCCTCACAGGGATTGACTAGTAGATGGCCGTAATGGAACTCTAAGCCAGCAAGCAGGCGATTTTTTACCCTATCGAGAAACAGCTTCGCCTTTAGAGGAGTTTCTCCCATCCTTTTAGAGATAGGCTCCGCTATGTAGACCTGACCTAGCTTCATCAAGCCTGGTAGAACTGTTTTCATGAATTGGTCGATATTGTTCTCTAGAATGATTAGCTCATGCTTACCAGATTGGTCCAGCATGCTTTTTAGTTCTGCCAGTCTGCTTGTCTCCTCCGGCTGTAGCTTGTATAGCACACCTTTAGAAAATGCGTAGCCATAGGATCTGTACACGGTCACCATATCTAGACCTTTTACGTTCAACTGATAGTCAGGCTTCTTCGCCTCATCAAATTCAAAACGTATCGGCAGCTCTTGACCAAGCTGAATGCCTTCATAGTAAAAATCATCATGTAGAAATTTAACTCTTGGGGCTTTTATAAGTAAAGGGAGAAGTCTATCCCAATCGGTGGCCGAGATAAGCAAAATATCATCCTGTATAACTGCCTTACTATTTATGCGCTGACTTTTCATTAATATTTGAAGTACGTCATCCGTTTCCCTAGTAAAGCTAAAGACTTCCGGTGCGTAGGAATAGCCTGGCGAATATTCGAAAGGTCTTCTTCTTTCCATTTCATAGAGAAACTTTGCTACATGCTTTATTTCTTGGAATGGTTCGGGACCAACAGCTAACTGTATACCGAATCCGTAAGCCCCTCCCTCCAAAGGAACTGTACAGCACGTGAACTCCATCTCCAGTATCTTTCT
This sequence comes from Psychrobacillus sp., assembly GCF_056205495.1. Classification (NCBI taxonomy): domain Bacteria; kingdom Bacillati; phylum Bacillota; class Bacilli; order Caryophanales; family Bacillaceae; genus Psychrobacillus; species Psychrobacillus sp. The sequence goes on from NZ_JBAEAP010000510.1 coordinate 6,331, forward strand.
TTCATCAAAGTGCAGCTGCTTTCCTGTAGGGGGAGAGGTCTTTTTTTCAAATAGATTTAGCATTCTTTCTGCCAAATAACCATCCATTCGTTGCTTTTCATCGAGTGAGATGAGAGCAGCCGCAATATGCTGACAATAGGTGGAAACAAAACCGACAGGGGGACACGTACAAGAGGCAACAACCTCTCCGACGGAGTCAGCTTTTATAGTGACTATGAAATCCTCTCCTGCCTTTACAGTAGCTTTCATCACCTTTTCATCTTTAGGGCTAGGATGAAGATGCACCTTATCCGCAAGAAAATAAGCCTTACCCTTTTTAAAAGCAGTAATGCCACATAGTTCTTTAATTTTCTTTTCGTTTATCGTACTATTCATCATCTAAAACCCTTTCTCTGTTTCTGTTTCTAGTTAGCTCTATTTTAGCATGATAGGAATGTTTGTGCGCCCTGTGCATCCCTTGATGATTAACAGCATAGATAAAAAGCACAGGAGGCCCAC
>NZ_JBAEAP010000511.1:0-1543 GCF_056205495.1 Psychrobacillus sp.
AAATCAGGATCCTACAAATCCAATGAAGGATAACGAATTCATTGCTCAAATGGCACAGTTTTCTTCCTTAGAGCAAATGACGAACTTAACGAATGCCTTTGAAAAGTTTGCCCAGGCACAAGAACAAACCCAAATGATTGAATACAGCAATTTTGTTGGTAAGCAAGTAAAATGGCACGAGCTAACAGATAAAAAAGATGAAGATGGTAAGCCAATTACGAATGAAGGAACTGGCTCTATAGCTGGAGTTAAATTCGTAGATGGTAGTGTAGAATTTACTCTATCTGATGGAAAGAAAATCACACCAGGCAATATTTCAGAAGTATTATCAAGCAATGCAAGCTCTAATAGTTTAGTAGAGGCAAGCATGATGATTGGAAAAACTATTGGTTATACTGCTGAAGCTGGACAAACTACAGGTGTTGTTGAATCCGTCTCTAAAAAAGATGGTGCGATTGTATTTAATCTTTCTGGTGGTACAACGATAACAGCAGATAAAATTAATTCTATTCAATAATAAATAGAACGGAGACTTGCAATGGACCAAGTTATTATTAACCGTGTCTCCATGCAGCCAGGTATCCGTCAACCAATAACCGCTAAGCAAGTCACACCGCCCAAACAGGCGTTTTTACAGCATTTACATGAAGCCACGGTAAAAACAGAATTAAAGGTAAGCAAACATGCCAATCAGCGATTACTAGAAAGAAATATTCATATTTCAGATGCGCAGTGGCAGCTTGTAAGTGACAAAGTATCAGAAGCGCGCTCCAAAGGTGTCAAGGACTCATTAGTATTGATGGAACAAGCAGCCTTAATCGTTAGTGCAAAAAATGCCACGGTTATTACTGCAATGGATCGCAAGGAAGCAAACAATCAATTGTTTACCAATATAGACGGCACAATAGTGCTAGGATAGCAGGACCTTTAAAGGATGCTATGTGCAGTGGACTGATTGAAGCTAGCACACAAATCGAAGGGAGAAATTCATCAATGATTCGCTCAATGTACTCAGGTATCTCAGGACTTAAAAACTTTCAAACAAAATTAGACGTAATAGGTAACAACATCTCTAACGTAAATACGTACGGATTTAAAAAAGGTCGTACTGTTTTTAAAGATTTGATCTCACAAACAACTTCTGGTGCTTCTGCTCCAACAGATACAAGAGGGGGAGTTAACCCTAAGCAAGTTGGATTAGGTTCTCAATTATCAGCGATAGATACTATTCATACAGGAGGTTCTTTGCAATCTACTGGTAATACATTAGATTTAGGAATTTCCGGAGATGGATTTTTTAATGTAGCAAATGAAGATGGGACCGATGTTCTTTATACTAGAGCTGGGAACTTTTACATGGACAATGCAGGATCTATAGTGAGTGCTGATGGTAGATACTTACTAGATGATACAGGAGCGACAATCACGATACCAACTGATGCTCAAAGTATGTCTATAGGTCAGGATGGGGCAGTTAAATATGTTCAAGCGGATGGTACTCTAGCAGGAACACAATATATCCGTCTTACAAAATTCTCAAATC
>NZ_JBAEAP010000512.1:0-2262 GCF_056205495.1 Psychrobacillus sp.
ATATTTTTAAAGCAATTTCTTAATTTTATTTGAATGGAAAGTTATTATTAAATAATAAGTTTTTCTTCCAAGAACTGACTCTCCCTAATAAAACAAATCAGCGAAGTAAATGTTCTTGTTATAATTGTAGAGTAGGAGAAACTACAAGCAACTTATTAATGGTAGTTTTCTGGAAAATGTATTACGCATAAACGGAGGATGCTATGAATATCAGGCTTGCGCAGAAAAAAGATATAGCTCAGTTAATTCAAATGCGTTGGGATTTTACAATAGAGCATAATAAAAAAGCGGCTGATGATGATCTAGAGGAATTTCAAATGGAATGTAGCCAATTTTTGGAACGAGCAATCGAAAGTAATTCATGGGTTATATGGATTGCAGAAATAAATGAACAGGTAGTATCTCATATTTATATGGAGCTTATTCATAAAGTTCCTCGTCCAGGTAGAATTACTCATCCATTTGTATATATGACCAATGTTTACACTATTCCCGCGGAACGAAACAAAGGAATTGGCTCTAATCTTCTTACAGTAGTGAATAAATGGGTGGAATCGAACAAGTACGAGTTTGTTATCGTTTGGCCAAGTGATGATAGTATTGAGTTTTATAAACGTAAAGGTTATATCAGCTGTAATGAAGCAATGACATTTACGCCTTCAATTAAGAGTTAACCTATTTACGAAAGGGAAAAATAATGCCAACTATTATATATGAGATTTTAATAGATGCTCCAATAGATCTTTGCTTTGATTTATCACGGGATGTAGCCATACACACTCAAACGACTGGAAAAACAAAGGAAAAGGCTGTTGGTGGTAAAGTAAAAGGGTTATTAGAAAAAGGAGATAGTGTAACATGGGAAGCTACACACTTCGGTGTTCGACAAAGATTAACTGCAAAAATTATTGAGATGGACAAGCCTCATACTTTTAGAGACGTTATGGTAAGCGGAGCCTTCCATTCATTTACACACACCCATCAATTTAGCAGACAAGAAAATGGTACATTGGTAAGGGATGAGTTTGTGTATCGTTCCCCTTTGGGAATTCTGGGGAGGTTGGCAGATTTATTATTCCTCGAAAAATACATGACAAATTTCATTAAACGTCGTTCTCTGGAATTAAAAAGGATAGCGGAGAGCATAGAAAGTAAAAGCTAAAACGGAATTTTAAATTTGTTGTATAATGTTCTATTTTAATAGTTTTGTAATCTAATATCATTAGAAATGGAGAGGATAAAATTGGCAATTACTACTATGAGTTCAACTGCAAATTTAGTGGATAAGCTTCAAGTGGAGGTTGGAACACGCGGACATCAAGTTATCATCGACGAACCGGAACGATTAGGTGGTACAGACGAAGGTATGAATCCTTTAGAATTATTACTTTCATCGCTAGGAGCCTGCCAAACAATTGTTGCGCAAATGTCAGCAAAGAAATTTGGCATTCAGTACGATCATATATCTGTTGATTTAGAAGGCGATATTGATACGGATGGTTTCCTTGGACTTTCAGATATTCGTCCTGGTTTTTTAGAGGTAAGATATAAAGTTAATATTCAATCAAATGAATCGCCTGAGAAAATTGAAGAATTCATTACATATGTAGAGGATCATTGTCCCGCACTCGACTCTTTAATTAATGGTGTTAAGGTTGTTTCTCAAGGTATAGAGATTCAACAAACAGACAAGATATAATGCAAAAAAGCTATGGAGATTTTACAGTCGTAAAATTTCCATAGCTTTTTTATATTTGTTTTCAATTTTGGTTCTGCTTTTAAGGCTTTAGAATCCTCTTTTATATGCCTTTGGAACATTTGCTTTTCCGTCTAATACTTCTTCCGTATGTAATGCCCAATAAGGGTCTTTTAACATACCTCGACCGATGGCAATCAACTCTATATCCTCTTCTGCCAAAGTCTTTTCAGCTAAAACTGGCTCTTCTAAAATTCCTACAGCAATGACCGGTAAATCTAAAGCTTGTTTATAAGCTCTTGCAAATGGAACTTGATAACCAGGTGTATTTGCCGGCTTCACTTTCCCTGGATTTGCTTCACCACCGCTGGAAACATGGAAAACGTCCACTCCTGCTTCTTTGTACTGTTTTGCTATTTCCAGTGAGTGCTCCAAGCCATAGCCACCATCAATATACTCAATTGCGGATATACGGAACAAGAGAGGCATATCTTCTGGTATCACGCTTTTCACTGCTCTTATAACTTCCACACCAAATTTAGCATAATCTTTTCCGTATTCATCAG
>NZ_JBAEAP010000513.1:0-2759 GCF_056205495.1 Psychrobacillus sp.
ATGATGAAGGTGGAGATCGTGGTTCCGGAGGATTATCTGGGCGATGTTACAGGAAATCTTATCTTTAGAGCTGCAAAGCTTATGAAAGAGAGAAATACAGGACATTTTATCTTTGTAGCATCACAGGCAGGTAAGGTTGCCACACCTAAGGCTTCAGCGTATGCAGCAACTAAGCATGCAATCATTGGGTTTGCAAATGCAGCTCGAATGGAGTTAAAGGAATATGGTATTCATGTGAGCACTATTAATCCTGGTCCGATAGATACTCCATTTTTAGATTTAGCAGACCAAACAGGGGGCTACCGTGAGAAGATGAGCAAGCATTTGCTTTCTCCACAAAATGTAGTAGATGCTATTAAGAAAGTCATTGATAAGCCTGTTAGAGAGGTAGATTTACCTTTTTATATGAGTTTCACTAGTAAGTTATATGCTGTTTTTCCTAAAACCGTTGAATTACTAGGTAAAAGCTTTTTCAATAAAAAATAACGAAAAAACCAATCAATGCTTAGCAATAGTTGATTGGTTATTTTGTATGATCAAGATACTTTTCCTTGATAAACATTCAGTAGTTGATCGAGCTCTTGGCTACATGCTACTACAACAGGATGAGTAAACCCGAGACTTTTTGCTTTTTTGTACATATCATTTCTTTTACTAGTTATTAAGATCAATAAAGATGTTTCATGCCACTTGGTTTCCACTGATAATTTCCTCCGTTTAACAGATTTTTACTGTAATGGTTTCTTGGTATAATGATGAACTTTTTTTATTGTAAAGTATCATTAATGAAAAATTTGTCAAACTGTGGAGGAAACTAAAATATTTTTTATTTTTTTATTGTATTTATGCATCTATGTAGTAGAAATGTTGCTTCCTTCAACTCTATTAAAGAGAATTTGACTAGTATTTTAAAATTCAAGTATAAGGATATTATTGACCTAGGTACTTAGTACTTATTTCAAGTTCTTCAACTACATACTCCATGCTATTGACAAAATACGCTTTACGGTCTATATGAGAGCTAACGGATATATGTAATTGTTCATCAACGAAATGTAAAGCAACTCCGTCTTCTACTGCATATCCAGGTTTCATTTTGTTTTCAGCAATCATTTCTTTATAAGCTGGTCTTCTTTTACTTTCTCCATCGTAGTGGGGACAATTACTTCCTTTTAAAATTCCAAGACAATCAAGCTTATATAACGGACCATTTAATGGATCGGTCAATCCTTCCTCAAACCAGCAAATAGAACCTGCACTAAGACCTGCTAAAATAATTCCTTTTTTATAGGCTTTTAAAAGAATGGTATCTAGTCCCCACTCCTTCCACAGTACTAGCATATTTCGAGTGTTTCCTCCACCAACATATAGAATATCTTGCTCCAAAATAAACTCTTCCAAGTCACTAAAGTTGGGCTCGAATAAGGAAAGGTGAGAGGTCGAGCACTCTAGCTTATTAAAAGATTCGTAAAACCTGTTTGTGTAGTTGTCTTGATCCCCACTCGCAGTTGGTATAAAGCAAACTTTTGGTGATTTCTTCTTTGCTTGTCCTAATATGTATCGGTCTAACAGTGGATTGTTTGGCTCCATGGAGAAACCACCGCCACCCATTGCAATAATTTGTCTCATTTTAACACTCCTTCTATAGATAATAGCTATTGTTCTACATAAGTTCATTCGAATGGTGGAAGTAAGAGATTTATATTACATGATACAATTCATCGAAAAGGGGACAGTGCGATGAATCATTGGCAAAATAGCATAGCTCAAATAAGAATTGCAAGACCTACTGATAAGTTAAGTCAGGTTATTGAGTTTTACCATAAAGGCTTAGGATTAAAGATAATTGGAAGCTTCAAGGATCATGACGGCTACGATGGGGTGATGATTGGTTTGCCAAACAAGTTGTACCACTTAGAATTTACTGCTCATAAGGACGGATCTCCATGTCCTAGTCCCACTAAGGATAATTTACTCGTGTTTTATATACCTCAAAAACTTATTCTGGACACCCTCGTTAATCAATTAATTGGTATGGGATATTCTCCAGTCCCATCCGAAAATCCTTATTGGGAGAAGAGTGGGGTTACTTTTGAAGATCCAGACGGGTGGAGAGTGGTACTCATGAATGATACAGGAATTTGAAGATATTAAATAGATTGCAAAAGAAGAGGCTAGGACATAACTGGTAAATAGATTAATAGAAGTGAAATAACAACGTGATTTCACGTCTGTTGATTTATGATGCAAATAAATCTTTAAATTAGAAAGTAAAATTGATTTCCGCACCAGCCGGACGCTTTCCTCGGGGTGAGCGATAAGCCATCACCCATCGCTAACGCGCGTGGTTGTGATGTCTTATCTGTCTCACTCATCCCGTAGGAGTCGCCGTCTTGCGCTCCAATCAATAATGGAAACGGCTTTTATACAGCGATAAGGATCTATAAAATTATTCATAAACAAAGCTTGGAAATAGACTCACGCCACATTTCATAATTTAATTATGTTTTTAATAGTTCTTTGAATTGTTACTTTTGTAATGTTTACAGTCATTATAAAAAAGAAATTTTAATCAAAATCAACTAATAGCTTTATCAATGCTTTTTTAATAAAAAGTTCTCTTTTATGTTTGTTTGGAGAGGAAGCGGCGACTCCTGGGGGAACAGCGCGAGCTGAAAGCCCCGCAGGAGCAAAGCGACGAGGAGATTGAAGCCGTGCCCCCGGAAAGCGTCCGCTGGAACGGAAAACAACAATGCTTT
>NZ_JBAEAP010000514.1:0-2204 GCF_056205495.1 Psychrobacillus sp.
ATACTGCAAAAGAAAAAAGAGTCGAGTTACATATGCACACTCCGATGAGTCAAATGGATGCGGTTTCTTCTGTATCGGCGTTAGTTTCTCAAGCAGCAAAGTGGGGCCACCAGGCAGTAGCCATAACGGACCATGCGAATGTGCAATCATTTCCGGAAGCGTATGCTGCTGGTAAAAAGAATGGCATTAAAATTTTATATGGACTAGAAGCTAATCTAATTCATGACGGTGTTCCAATAGCTTATGACGAGCAGCATATCCCACTTGAGGATGCAATTTATATAGTTTTTGACGTAGAAACAACCGGTTTATCCGCCACATATGACAAAATCATTGAGCTTGCTGCAGTTAAAATGCAAAATGGCAATATTATAGATAAGTTTGAAAGATTTGCGAATCCACATCATGCTTTATCAGCTACAACAATTGAGCTTACAGGTATCACAGATGATATGGTTCGCAATTCACCAGAAATAGAAGACGTTATACGGGATTTTCATGAGTTTATTGGAGACGGCATAATTGTTGCCCATAACGCATCGTTTGATATGGGCTTTTTATACGAGGGGTATAGAAAGTGTGGCATTGATCACTTTAATCATCCAGTAATTGATACGTTAGAGCTGGCTAGGTTTTTACATCCAGAGATGAAAACACATAAACTAGGTACTCTAGCCAAAAAGTTTAATATTGAATTAACACAGGCCCACCGAGCAATTTTTGACTGTGAAGCAACTGGTTATTTACTTCTTCACCTACTAAAAGAAGCAGAAGAAAAGGATATCCATTATCATGATGACTTTAATAAGCACATAGGCCAAGGTGATTCTTACAAAAGAGCTAGACCATCTCACTGCACAATTTTAGCTGTTAATGATGAGGGTCTTAAAAATCTATTTAAGCTAGTGTCATTGTCACATACAACAACTTTCTATCGAGTACCACGTATTAAGCGTTCAGTACTGCAAAAGCATAGAGCTGGATTGATCATTGGCTCTGGCTGCGATAGAGGTGAGGTATTTGAGGGGCTGATGCAAAAGCCTTTAGAAAAGGTTGAGGAGATTGCGAGTTTCTATGATTATCTGGAGGTTCATCCGAAGGAAGTCTATGCTCATTTAATAGAAATGGAACTAGTAAGAGATGAGTGGAATCTAGAAGATATTATTCGCAAATTAATTAAAGTAGGGAAAAAGCTGGGGAAACCAGTAGTAGCTACTGGTAACGTACATTATTTACATGAAAATGATGCGATGTTCCGAAAAATCCTTGTCAATTCGCAAGGAGGAGCAAACCCGCTTAATAGGCATGAGCTTCCTAAGGTACATTTTAGAACGACAAATGAAATGCTTGATGCTTTCTCGTTCTTAGGGGAAGAGCTAGCAAAAGAGATCGTTATAACAAACCCTAATAAAATTGCGGACTCAATCGAAGACATAAAACCGATTAAAGATGATTTATATACTCCAAAAATTGAAGGTGCTGATGAAGAGGTTAGAGAACTGACCTATACAAAAGCAAAACAAATTTATGGAGAGAATATACCTGAGATTGTGGAAGCTCGTATAGAAAAAGAGCTTACATCAATTATTGGACATGGTTTTGCCGTTATCTATCTAATATCTCATAAGCTAGTAAAGAAATCTCTAGATGATGGTTACTTAGTTGGTTCGCGTGGTTCTGTAGGCTCGTCACTTGTAGCAACATTAATGGATATAACAGAGGTCAATCCTATGCCTCCTCATTATGTCTGCCCAAGCTGTAAGCATTCGGTGTTCTTCCAAGATGGCTCAGTTGGTTCTGGATTCGATTTACCAAATGCCAGCTGTGAAAAATGTGATACTCCTTATGTAAAAGAAGGACAAGATATTCCTTTCGAAACATTCTTAGGATTTAAAGGCGATAAGGTACCAGATATCGACTTAAACTTCAGTGGAGAATATCAGCCGATCGCACATAATTACACGAAGGAACTGTTCGGGGAAGAATATGTATTTAGAGCGGGAACAATAGGAACTGTTGCAGAGAAAACTGCCTACGGGTACGTGAGAGGCTACATGAATGATAACAATATAAATTTACGTGGAGCTGAAATCGATCGCCTCGTACAAGGATGTACAGGAGTAAAACGAACTACAGGGCAACATCCCGGCGGTATTATTGTTGTACCTGACTATATGGATATTTATGATTTTTCACCAATTCAG
>NZ_JBAEAP010000515.1:0-4120 GCF_056205495.1 Psychrobacillus sp.
TGAGCATTGATCTTGGTGGTTTCACTCTTCTCAAGCCCCATAAGACTCTGTATGACTTCAATAGGAGCTCCATTATTCATCAAATGAGTTGCGTAGCTGTGCCTAAGTTGGTGTGGATGAATTTCTTTATTAATTTCCGCACGATTGGAGATCCGCTTGATGATGTATCGCATTTGGGCGACACTCATTTTTTGTGCGGCTGTCTTGCTGTCACAAAGATGGCTGGATTATGGTCATTACGGCTTTCTAAATAGCGTTTAAGCCATATGTCACAACGTGTATTAAAATATACCTCTCTTTCCTTATCACCTTTACCTCGAACGATCGCAGATTGATTGGACCAATTAATATGGTTCTTTTCTAACGAAACTATTTCTCCAATTCGACAACCGGTAGAAAACATGAATTCAAAAATCGCTTTTTCCATTGGGGAATGACAGGATTCACGAAGGTGTTCGATTTCCCGTTCTGTTAAATACTTAGGTATCCGCTTCCCTACTTTGGGTTCTTTAATTTTGGAAGTTGGATTCTTACTAAGGTATCCTTCTTCATGAGACCAACGAAAAAATGATTTCATAAAGCGAATACGATGTGCAAGACTGGCTGGTTTTAAATGCTTACCGGATACAGCAAGATATTCCTTTAGTTGATTTGTATCCAGCAATGCCATCTCTACGTCTTTAAAATAACCAATTAATAGCAAATACTGTAACTGGTATGCCTTCAAGGTTTGTGGCGAAAAGCCCTCTATTCGCTTGTCCGCTTCAAACGAAGCCCATGCTTTTGACAGTAACAATTTTATTCCCCCTACAATAGTAATATTAAAAGGATTATTGCCAACTTAATAGAATTATAGACATAGGGTGTATTTTGACTAACGCCGCAGTTTAGTTGAAGAACGAATCGTTATAATTTTTGTCGAAATAGAAGTCTAGTGAAAATTTGTTTTAATTAAGGAGAGAGCCTATTTGAGTCAGTTATTGTCTATTGAACCACCTGTCTTAGAGAGTGAAAGAATCATACTCAGACCTTTACAACAAGAAGATGCAAGATATTTATTTTCTATTAGCTATCCTGAAGTTTGGACATATATGTTAGGTGAAATTAAATCGGAAACTGAAATGGAAGTACATGTGTCAAATAAAATTCAACTTCGCAATCAAATGAAGGCATTACCGTTTGTTGTTGTTTTAAAAGAAACTAATGAAATTATTGGAACAACAAGTATTTACGAAATCAACCTAAGTCAGAAGTCGTGTGAAATAGGTGCAACTTGGTACGCAAACAATTTTTTAAGGACGTTTGTCAATTCAGAGTGCAAGTACCTACTTCTAAAATATTGTTTTGAGGAATTAAGGATGATAAGAGTACAATTTAAAACGGATGAGAGAAATGTCCGTTCTCAAAAAGCTATAGAACGATTAGGAGCTATTAAAGAAGGTATCTTAAGAAAAGAAAGAATTCTTGAAAACGGATATATTAGAAATGCAGTAATATACTCAATTACAGATGATGAATGGAGTAAAGTAAAACAATTGATAATAGAAAAAAAGCAAATGAACAACATTGTGAAAGAATGCACTTAAACGAACGCGTGCTTTACTTCAAGAAGGAGTAAAGCCTTTTTTATTGAACTAAAGCCGCAGTTTAGTTGAACAAGAAATGATTTGAAACATATCCACTATCTTCACGTCTAACAATTTAAGGAGGCGACTTTTTGAAGAAATTACTTTTCACTTTTATATCACTGTTCCTATTATTAGCGGCTTGCCAAGCAAATGATTCCGATGCAATTACACTGGTGGGTCAAGACAACGAACATCCTATACTCGGTTCTGATAATGAAAATCTCACCTTACCCGAGGGTGAAGAATTAGCTGTAGACACGTCTGACATTGAACAAATGAATATAGGTTCCGAAATGCCCAAACTTTTATATGCCGATAACAACATTGTGGTTATGCAAGGTACATTTGGAGTAGTCGTATATAATATGCAAGACTCTATAGTTACAAATCGAATTTCATATGAACAAATTAAGTCATATGACCTTCCAATGATGTTGGCATCTGTATCACAAGATGGTACAACCATCTTTATTGGGAATGATGATATGTACAATGAATTTATCTATACTTATCAATACAATATTAGTACGAGAGTAATCAAAAAAACAATACAACAGCCTTCAAGCTTATTTAGTCCTATAACTATCGAGACACCTGGTTACAACGAGGAGTACGATAAATATTTCGATTTAAATTATCTTACGGCTGACAAAATTGTAGAATTGGATAATACGTTTATCTATCTACGCTCTAAAGACTGGAATATGAAAAACCTACAAATCGTTATTTGCCAGTATGAAGATAGCGAAAACAAAGTTTTTGATGTGTTCAAATAAGAATTAAAGTCATAGTCATTGTTCACCAATCGGGCACGATGAGGGAATAAACTGCTCTTTCTTCTTCAACTAACGGGTGCTTTAGTAAAAAATCAATATCAAAGCAAGATGAGCTGGGAGGAAATATCCTAGCTCATTTTTTATGTATATTTAAAATCAGCCTTTACCTTTAACATAGCTTTATGTTAATAAGCTGAGCAAATTTCCTTAAAAGCATTTTACAGATTAAACACGAACATTAATTACGTATTGATTGTAGTGACAGGTGATGGCTGATCACTCCCCCTGCGGAGAACGTCCACCTAGATGTAAAATCAGTTTTAAAATATGTTCGTGTTTAACTTAAATCTAATTTCAAAATAAAGTAAAAAAATAATATAAATCGATCTATTGATTTGTTCCCTACTTTCTATATAATAAATTCTTGTGTTTCAAAAAAAGAAGAAAAGGATGGGGATAAATGAAAAGAACCCTTACAGCAGTTTTAGCATCCGCAATGCTATTATTATCTGCGTGCTCAGAGAACACAGATTCACAAGCGGAGGTTAACAAGGAAGTAGACACAAAAGCGTCAGCCGAAACTACTGTGGCAGTTAAACCAACTATGATTAAAGGCGAAGACTATGATGAAAACGGCGGTGCTGATGCCTATGCAGAAGCTGGCGACAACACAGAGTCTCGTTATTTTAAAGCACCTGATTTTTACAACATGAAATCAGATGATCAATTACTACTAATCGAAAATTTCCAAACGATGCAGCAAACAACAGAATGGTCTTGTGGACCTGCTACCGCATTAATGGTTGCTAACCATTTTGGCTTCACCGACATGACAGAAATGGATATTGCTGAGCAAATGAAAGCAATGACCGACTTGGACACTCCAGGAGCAAAGCCTGGTTCTGCAAACAACTTCCCAGAATACGGGACAGACGTTAGCCAGCTCCATAATTTCTTTACTAGTCTAGAGGGCTTTAAAGTGGTAGAGACAAGCTATAAAGTGAATTATGCAGCAGACGATCTAATTCAAGAAGCAGATGGTGCAACCGGAAATAATGTAGGAAACCTTCCTGCTACTTTCACATGGAACAGCTTATATGCTTCTGAAAATAGTGAGAGAACTGAAGCATGGGTAACAGATGCTAAGGATAGCTACTTTGTTAAATGGCTAACTGGCCACCTTTCTAATGACCGACCAATTATGGTTGAGTGGGCAGATTGGGATGGACATTGGCAAGCCATCATTGGATATGATAATAATGGCACACCAGGTATTGGTGATGATATGCTTATCTTTGCAGACCCGTATGATACATCTGACCATTGGCAGGACGGATATTACTTCTATCCATTAGAAAGATGGTTCGGTATGTGGAACGATCGTAACATTGCACCGAAACCATTCCAATTACAGCCTTACATCGTTGTGGATTATACTAAATAGATTTTAAAAGAGAGTCATGACATTGTCATAACTCTCTTTTTTTCGCTCATACTTCCTAATAAACCACTGAACAGTTCCCGAAAATCTGTCGATTGCTTTCATTTCTTTAATTTCATATGATAATAAGGCAACTAGCCAACACGTTGTTCAGTAATTTAAAAAGGAGAATGTTACGTGACTAAAAAATATATATTTATGTTTGGTTCATTGATTATAGCTTTAGGATTGGTAATTGCAGCGCTAGTTACCGGTGACGATATAGTTACTTATCT
>NZ_JBAEAP010000516.1:0-3154 GCF_056205495.1 Psychrobacillus sp.
TTTGACATTATTATTTCTGAATCGGTCCTTGTATTTACGGATATTGCACTAACTTTGAGTGAGGCTGCTCGTCTATTAAAAAAGGACGGAAAGCTACTATTGATTGAAATGACGGGAGCTTCTAATGCTTCGGAGGAAGTGAAACATAAAGTGATGGAGCTTTATGGGATTCAACAGCTGATGGATGAGGAAGAGTGGAAAGAAATTTTAAAAAAAGCTGGTTTTTCACATATAGAGATATTAGAAAACCCAGCCGATATGAACCCAGTAGAAATTGAGGACATGAATCCATCCATTTATATTGACATGACACTATATGACGTCTGGGATGAGCATAATCAATTTTTAGCTGATTTTGGAAACATGATAGGCTATAGAATTTTTAAATGTCAGTTATAAACGAAGATTAAGGCTTTGGAGCAAAATCAGATCCATCGATAATTTCCTTAGTTGGTTTGTGATATAATTCGCCCTTTGGAAACGGTCCATGATTTTTTACGTAAGTATCGACTATTTGATAGCCTATATTGTAGCCTATCCACTTTGGAAAATAGCTTCTGGGACGACCAAATAAAAATAGCTGATGATTTTTTACACCTTCTAACCCTAGGGATGGCACGAAACGATGCTTCCATATCTCGGTAGCATCCGCGTAAGGATAAAGCGCTATCCATGGGGCTAGCAGCTTTTCCCCACACTCCTCTTTTACAGCATACTCTCCCAAGCCTTCTATAATCAAAGAGTCTGCCAATGTTGTTTGGGAAGGGGTAAGATCTAAGAAATTTAATCTGCATACGTGATTATATTCATGTACTAAGGTCGCCTTTATCTCTTCTTCTGAAAGGTCCTTCGATAAAAATAAAAATAATGCTTTTTTATAAGCAACACCATTTTTTACCGGTAAAGGCTCTCTTGCCTGACCTGTTCCTTTTAATTTTATTGGGAATATATAAATCGGAACTTTTGGGCCACCCCACCGCTTTCGTAACCGTTTGTATTCGTTGTTTACTAATTCCCAAACCTTCCTTTTTTCTAGCTCCCCTACAGTTTCCGATAAGCCTTCCCATTCATTTGGCTCAAATAAACCGTATTGTAAAAGCTCATAGTGCACAGCCTCTCTAGTTTCATTCGGGAAAACCTCCATTAGGGGTTCACATAGGATTTCCCCTTGCCGAAGATAGATTTCCTTCCCATCTTTCTTCTCGCATGCTTCTATAAATTGATATAACCATTTAGAGGTTCTAATTACAGCCAACATCTCATCCTTTTCTCTTTATTCTTTTATATGTTCGATTTGCTTGAAAACTTATGTCTATAGTACATAGACGATTGTCTACCGTGAAAACTTTCATACGGCATATGTTATAAAACATACTTGTATGTAATTTTTTGAGAGAGGGGGACAAAAAATGAGTCAGTCACAAGTGTATAATTTATGCTGTAAATACCATGGACAAAGAGTGCGAATCACGGATAAACAAGGAAAAGTACATGTAGGAAGAATTACTAATGTAGATCAAAACATGGTATGGATTCGTCCTGAGAATAACTTTGGAGGATATGGATTTGGGTTTTGGGGCTTTGGACCAGGACTTGGTTACGGTATTGCTTTAGGTGCCATAGCAGGTGTTGCATTAGCTGGGGCCTTTTTCTGGTAATACCTCTCGTTTGTATTTCTTTCGTTATGGGAATAGGCTCGGACCTATTCCTTTTTTCATTTTTGTCCGAATAGGATATTTCTATGCTTAACTAACAAGCGATCAACTACTTATATAAAAAGCACACCACAAAAGTGGTATGCCTTAATGTTATAGTATGCAATTGTCTAAATAAGTTACCTAGACAGCAGTAAATCCTCCATCAATTGGTACAACAGCACCATTTATATATTTTGCCTCACTCATCAACAGGAACGCCACTAATTCTGCAACTTCCTCTGGTTGTCCTAAGCGACGCTGTGGAATACCCGCAGAGACCGTTTTAAATAGCTCAGGATTCGCTTCTCTATATTGTTTCACCATAGGAGTTTCCGTTGACCCTGGTGCCACTGCGTTAATCTGAATACCTTGGTTTGCATATTCTGCTGCTATGGATTTCGTAATTCCTACGATACCATGCTTCGTTGCCGAGTAGCTCACGACACCGTCCTGCCCTACTAATCCAGCAGTAGAGGAAGTATTCACGATGCTACCTCCACCATTCTTAATCATTTCAGGTAGCACATAGTATAAACCATATAAAGCTCCTCGAAGATTTATATCTACTACAAGGTCAATCTGTTCAATCGAATTGTCCAAGAATTTCTTACCTGGGCCAGAGATACCTGCATTGTTAAAGAACATATCCACTGATCCGAAGGTTTCCACTGTTTTTTCTACATACTTTTTAACCTCTTCAGCCTTCGTTACATCAGCTTTGATAAAGATGGCCTTAGCTCCTTTTTCTTCTACCAAACGAACCGTTTCATTTCCTTGCTCTTCCGAAACATCAATAATACTAATATTGATGCCTGACTCAGCTAATTTTAATGCAGCCGCTCTTCCTAGGCCGCCACCTCCACCTGTAATAATTGCTGCTTTAGTTGTATTCATTTAAATTACTCCTTTCTTTCTACACCTGTCTATCCTTAATAATTCCCCATGTCATTGGAATAAAACATTATTTCGCGATAGAAAGAAATAGAATAAATATTTTTAAATTCCGCACATTTGTTACATTCAACTCAATTTTCATATATAGTTAATAAATGTAATATTTAGTTATTTAAATCAATTTCATAATCCTTATTTTTATAGAAGAACACGAAGACTAAAGAGAAACCAATTAAAATCATATGCTATTCAAAGAGTAAAGTAGAAATGATTTTCGCTGTAGTCGGACGCTTTCCGTGGGGTGAGCGATAAGCCATCACCCATCGCTCACGCGCGTGGTTGTGATGTCTTATCTGTCCCACCCATCCCACTGGAGTCGCCGCCTGCCGCTACAATCAATACAGAGATATCGTTCGTGTTTAATTCTTGAAACGCTATTTATGAAATTAACTCATTTATTTAAATTTTAGAGGATTGAATTAAAATCTTTAAAAGAAATTCTTTGGACAATTTTTGGGGGTGGAGTTAAGTGGAATTTATATTACTATGGATTCTTGGTTTAA
>NZ_JBAEAP010000517.1:0-1749 GCF_056205495.1 Psychrobacillus sp.
TTAAACCAAGAATCCATAGTAATATAAATTCCACTTAACTCCACCCCCAAAAATTGTCCAAAGAATTTCTTTTAAAGATTTTAATTCAATCCTCTAAAATTTAAATAAATGAGTTAATTTCATAAATAGCGTTTCAAGAATAACAAGAACGATATCTCTGTATTGATTGTAGCGGCAGGCGGCGACTCCAGTGGGATGAGTGAGACAGATAAGACATCACAAGCACGCGCGGTAGCGATGGGTGATGGCTTATCGCTCACCTCACGGAAAGCGTCCGCGATATGAGCCGAAATTAATTCTACTTTATTATTAAAAAAGCATTAACCTTGGTAATTATTTTTATTATGTTCGTGTTTTTCCTTAAAAGTTGAAATTATAGCTTATACAATTGTCATCCCCCTACCTTCTTCACCTTCACGATTAAAATCAAAAACAGCAACCCCAAAAACATTTGAGGTTGCTGAAATCTTTATTTCTTTTATTTTAAAACTTATAAAACCTTTTCCAAAAACTCTTTAGCACGCTCTGATTTTGGAGAGCTAAAGAACTCGATAGGAGGGGTGTCTTCGACTAAAACTCCACCATCCAAAAATAAAATACGGTCTGCTACTTCTTTAGCAAAGTTCATCTCATGTGTCACGATGACCATCGTCATTCCCGATTCAGCCAAATCCTTCATAACAGCTAAAACCTCTTTTACCATCTCTGGGTCTAAGGCAGAAGTTGGTTCATCGAACAACATAACAGAAGGGTTCATTGCTAACGCACGGGCAATTGCTACACGCTGCTTTTGACCGCCTGATAAACGATTTGGATATTCCGAGCGTTTCTCAAAGAGTCCGACTTTATGTAGGAGGTCATCTGCAACAGCTATTGCCTCTTCCTTTGATTTTCCTTGAACATTCATTGGTGCATACGTTAAGTTTTCTAGTACCGTTTTGTGAGGAAATAAATAAAAATGTTGAAATACCATTCCTACATTTTCACGTACCTTCATAATATTAGTTTTTTTATCTGTTACAACATCATTGCCTATACTAATCACACCACTAGTAGGCTCCTCCAGTAAATTCAAGCAACGTAAAAAAGTAGACTTACCAGAACCAGAAGGACCTATTATTGCAATTACTTCCTGTTCCTTAATTTCAGTGGATATATTTTTTAAGACTTCATTTTTTCCAAATGATTTATATAATTTTTCTACTTTAATCACTTCTACTCATCCTCTTTTCTAGCTTTTTGCCAAGGAATGATAAAATAAGTGTAAGGATATAGTACATCACTCCGGCAATCATTAATGCCTCTAAATAACGATAAGAAGACCCACCCACGACGTATGCACGGCGCATAATGTCTAGTGCTCCAATTACTGTTACAATCGCTGATTCCTTCGTTAATGTGATAAATTCATTCATAAGGGAAGGCATGATGTTTTTCATAGCTTGAGGAAGAATAATGTCCTTCATCATCTTCGCATAAGGTATGCCCAAAGCTAACGAAGCCTCTAACTGCCCCTTGTCAACAGCATTAATCCCACCACGAATAATTTCAGAGATATAGGCACCTGAATTTAATCCAAATGCTATAATTGCCGCAGGCATCGGATCTACCGTAATATCAAAAAGCTGAGGAATCGCATAGTAAATAATCATTAATTGTAATACAAGGGGAGTTCCTCGGAAAATAGATGTATAAAAATCTGCTAATAGACGTAATACAGTTATTTTCCCAATTTTACATAGAGCTAAC